>JAICKZ010000169.1 GCA_025927665.1 Steroidobacteraceae bacterium
CCTTGATCCTGATCACAAGCAAAGTAATAACGCAAGACAACGCTTAAGTCTTATATACGAATTTACACCCATTCAATTCTTTCAATTACGACTTGGATACCGACACTCAGATTCAGATGAAATCAATGATGCACTACATACACAACAGGCATTTGCAGAATTTCACACGTTCTTTTAGGTTTTGCGAGAAAGTGATTATTGATGTTGGTACATCGTTAATTCATTCTCTTGAACTTAACTGAACACGAATAAATTGCCGCGTTCAACAGATCAGTAGGAATACATGATCTGTTGAACGCGGCAAATGAAATTGATGTACCTCAAGCTTATCGAACTACAGTATCGGCATACCTGAATGAAATCGAAGTTGTTCATCCGATGCAGTAATCAACTCCGCTTCAACCGATGCAAGTCGATTTAGATTATCGCGCCATGTTTCTGCAAAGCGTGCGGCTGCTAATTGCAAATACAATTCGTGATGACGTGCTTCAGAAGCTGAAAGCCCTTGATAGAAAGATCGCAATGGATCATCAAGCAATGACGCCAATCCCATAAAGCGCTCGCAGGATCGAGCTTCGATTAACGCACCACAGCAAAGTAAATCAAGCAAGCGTTTCGGCTCATTGCGATGAACAGCGCGACGCAAGCCTTCACCGTAACGCGAGGGTGTCATGCGTTTGAACGGTATGTTCAATTTGTGCATCAAGCGTTGTACCTGTTCGAAGTGACGCAATTCTTCACGGGCCAAGCGCGATATGCGTTCGGTAAGGTCCATATCTTGAGAATAAGTGAAGATTAGGGACAACGCAGTAGATGCGGCTTTCTTTTCGCAATTAGCGTGATCAACCAATAAATCTTGCCATTGCTGTGCGGCGCATTCGAACCAGCGCGATGGCGTTGCAATTTGCAACGTGCCGACAAACGCCATCGGTAATGTCATAGACCAATGCGTGAAGAACTAAGTGAAACGGTTTCGGCCATCAAACGCATCAATCCTACTGCTGAAATAACTTCGGCCGCAGTTTGATAACGATGTTTTGGATTCTTCGCCATCAGTCGATGGACAGTTGGCTCCATCCATGAATATTCTTGCGCTAATTCAGGCAGTGGCGCATTGCGATGCATGTAGATAACATTCATCACAGTGCTGGATGAATAAGGTCGTTTTTGCATCAGCATTTCGTAGAACATTACACCTAGGCTGTATAGATCACTGCGTGCATCGACTTGTTCACCATGTCCTTGCTCCGGACTCATATAATATGGTGTACCAAAGATGGTACCTGCTGAAGTAATAGAAGTACCTGCCTCTAATTGCTTGGCGACACCAAAATCAATCAATGCCAATGAGCCATCACTGCGTAACATGACATTGCCAGGTTTCAAATCACGATGCAGCACGCCGATGTTGTGCACCGCCGACAACGCGCGCGCAATTTGCTCGACATACGTCAATGCTTCGCCAATGGTGATCGAATCACTCAAGCGACGTCGCATATCACCATTCTCAAAGTATTCCATTGCGATGAACGCATGATCATCGGCGACACCAAAATCATAAATGCGCACAACATTGGGATGACGGATATGCGACAACAATTCATATTCTTGCAAAAAGCGATCATAACCTTCCGATGATTCCGCTGCGTCCGGATTGTGATTAAGGACCTTAAGCACCACGACTTCACCGGCCTTTTCACTTTCAGCCAGATACACACGTGAGGTGCCGCCCTTGCCTATTTCCTCGATGAAACGCATGCCGCGTATGGTGACTTCGCCAAACTGATAACGACGATCAATTTCCTGTTTGGTTAATTGCGCAAGATTGTGTTTGTGACGATCAGCTGCCTCGCGCATGGCAGCACCGAGTGCTCGATTAGCAACTCGCGCACGTGGCATCACCGTGACTGGCGCATCGTCGTGTTGCATGATGGATACCGCATCCGCTCTATCGGTAAAGAATAGCAATGGCGGCATGCTTTCGCGGATCACAAACTTGGCGAGCAATTTGTAACCCGTTTGATCCATCACCAGATCATCGATCAACACTACGTCATAACCCGCCGCAGAAAACGCGCAATGAAACTCACCTTTTCTTGCTGGTGAATACACTACGACTTCTGCATCATTCCAGAACACGCTGATGTGATGCGAAAGCTGTCGGCCAAAATCGGGCTGGTCGGTGATGATCAGCACACGCGGCATGAAATTTCCTTGACTCTATTCGGGCACATGTTGTTGCTAATTTGATTTGTTTCCTACACTGCGCGAATAGCCTTTAACGCATTCTTGCCATGGCGACGTTGCGATTTTGCAGCATCACTGCGCTCTGCCTGCAAACGCGCCAAATACTCCGGCGTGATATCCCCGGTCACATATTCACCGGAGAAACACGAAGTGTCGAAACGTTGAATTGATGAATCATGATGCTGGCATGCACGTACCAGATCATCAAGATCTTGATACAACAACCAATCTGCACCAATCAATTTGGCTACTTCTTCTTCGCTGCGTCCGTTAGCGACCAATTCGTTTACTGACGGCATATCGATTCCATAAACATTTGGATAGCGAACTGCAGGGGCCGCAGAAGCGAAGTACACTTTGGCTGCACCACTTTCACGTGCAAGGTCGATGATCTGTGCGGAAGTAGTACCACGTACAATAGAATCGTCAACAAGCAACACGTTCTTACCACGAAATTCCAGATCAATGGGATTCAACTTTGAACGCACCGACTTTGCACGTTGCTCCTGACCCGGCATGATAAAGGTACGACCGATATAACGATTTTTGACGAAGCCTTCGCGAAACTTGATGCCAAGTAACTGTGCAATCTGCACGGCGGCAATACGACTGGTATCGGGAATGGGAATAACCACATCGATATCATGATTAGGATGAACACGGCGCAGTTTCTCTGCCAGTAATTCACCCATCCGCAGCCGTGCCTTGTGTACCGAAATATTGTCCATGATCGAATCGGGCCGTGCGAAGTACACATATTCAAAAATACAAGGCGTGTGAACCGTAGCAGGCACACATTGACGCGAATAAAAACGTCCCTGTTCATCAATAAACACGACTTCTCCAGGTCCCACATCGCGTAGACGTTTGAATCCAGCAAGATCCAGCGCCACACTTTCCGACGCCAACATGTATTCGGTACCTTGTGAAGTTTCGCGCTTGCCAATAACCAAGGGGCGAATGCCATGCGGATCACGAAAACCAATCATGCCATGACCAACTATCAAAGCCACGACTGCAAATCCCCCACGACAGCGGCGATACACCGAACTGACGGCGGTGAAAATTTCTGCGGCCGATGCACGCGGCGCATTCACGCGTGACAGTTCACTGGCAAAGACATTCAACAACACTTCAGAATCAGAAGTGGTATTGAGATGGCGGCGATCTTCACGAATCAACACTTCTGCCAATTCTTGTGAATTGGTCAAATTGCCGTTGTGCGCAAGCCCAATTCCATAAGGTGAGTTTACGTAGAAGGGTTGTGCTTCTGAAGAGCTATCGCATCCGGCGGTGGGATAACGCACATGTCCAATACCTAGATTGCCTTGTAGCGCCAACATATGACGTTGTTGAAACACGTCACGCACCAGGCCGGTACTTTTACGCATGAACAATTCGCCATCATTGCAGGTCATGATGCCTGCCGCGTCCTGACCGCGATGTTGCAACGCACTGAGTGCGTCATAAATCATTTGATTAACAGGGCTATGTCCAACAATTCCAACGATGCCACACATGCCTTAAGTCTCCGCAGAACGCATACGTTCTGGTTTGGAATCTTTCACTGCAGAATCTGCAAAACCTTTAACCCAAGTAGAAATTTCAGTCGCCATCGGCAGCAAGTAAGAGCGCTTCCACCAACTGGATTCCTGTAAGTCAACTTCGCGCGCCAACAACACAACAACTGCGACCAACACGGCACCACGAATGAAGCCGAATAACACACCGATTACACGGTCGAGCATCAGACTTAAGCCAGATTGAGTCATGAAGTAACCCACGATATTGCCAACCAGCCAGCCAATGACCAAGCATGACAACAACAAAATCCCGCGCGCCGCCCACAAATTGTAAGGTTCCTTCGACAATTGGCCACCAAGCTGCGGTTCTACCAAGTAAGCAAAGTGCCAAGCTAACCACAGACCACCAAGCCAGCTTAGTAAACCAATTGCTTCTCGCAGAAAACCACGAAAAAAGCCGAGTAAAACCGAGATTAACAAAGTAAACAGAATCAAATAGTCGATGAAATTCATGCAACGTGCTTCACTGTTTGGTGGTTCGATCGGAAAATTCAACGTCAATGACTCAACTTCCGTATTCTAGCAAAGTCAGCTGGAACACATATGCCAACTCGACTCGGATTTGCCGACATGATGTCTAAATCACAGTTGGGGAGGAAACCCTAGTGGCTTGGTGCAACCAACGATGCCTGCGCATACTGGCGCTTAAGCTTGGATAATGCCGCAGTAGCTGCGTCGCGATTAGGAAATGAGCCAACTCGAACTCGATAAAAAGTTTTACCGCTTACCTTAACGGATCCCAAATAGGCGTTAAAGCCGCGAGATTTTGCATCGGTCACGATCTGTTTCGCCGCAGACTCAGCAGAAAAGCTACCTAACTGAACCGCCCATGCATCGGGCATGCCGGTTGAAGCACCGACGGCAGCGCTTACAGGCACGCTGTTGGAAACATTTGAGGGTTTTGCTGCCTTGCTGTTGACGGACGCAACGACCGGCTTACTGGACGTTTGAACATTGTTGATTAATGGACTAGACGAAGAATTAGATGCCACACCGGCGGCGACCACGCTGTGAACGACGCTTGCTGAACTTGAAGCAGCGGCCTCGTTACGGGTATCGGGCATCATGGGAAGTACTTGGGCACTACTTTCTGATGACATAGTTACTGCATCATGATGTTGTAGTTCAATCCGGTAGGTTTTGGTTTGTCCAGATTCGCTTGAGTTTTCTGAACCAGTCTGAGTCGTGACCGCTGCATGATCTGTCGTATCGCGATTCGATCCAGAACCCGAAAACATTTCTGGCACCATGATAATGGCAACCGCGATCAATACTGCAGCACCCACTAAGCGTTCTTTAAGTTGACGGTCCATAACGTTGAGTATAAATGGTTGCCTAGCGTCGCATCTCGATATTTGTGATAGCTCAATTTGTGATGGCTCAACTATTTCGGCTCATTTGTTCAAGCCATTGCAATGCGGGTCCCACTGTCATAAACGATCCACACACTAAAACCCGATCGCCGCTATTGACATGCTGAGACACAAACTCACAGGCAGCCTCAACATCATCCATTGTCGCAATCACATTCGCATGACAATCTTTCAGTCGATTGACCAATTGCTGCACAGACAATGCACGTATTCCCTGAAGACCCACTGCAATCCATGCATCGACTACATCGTCTAATGCCATCACGGTGTTTTGCACATCTTTATCCGACAGCATGCCGAGAACAGCAAACGTCCTGCAAGATAGGTTTGTGTGGTCACGAAGATGTTGTGCCAGCACCGTTGCCGACATAGGGTTATGAGCTACGTCCAAAATCCATTCAACATTAGGAGTCATTTCGGAATAAAGACGTTGGAAGCGCCCCGAAAGTGATACGTTTGATAATCCTTGATCGATCGCATTCCGCGTTACTGGCAATCGATGCATGAATAACTGTATCGCGGCTAACGATACGCTGGCATTCCACAACTGAACCCGACCAGCGATTCCCGGCGTAGGCAAGTTTTCGAGTTGTAACTGCAATTTCGGATGTTTCATCCACCACAACCATTGATATTCATCGATGGTGATAAAGCCAAAGTCGCGCCCTGCGCGCAACAACGAGGTCTGCAATTCGTCAGCGACTGTCTGAATCGACATTGGCATTTCCAATGCTGCATATAACGCGGTTTGTTTTGCCCGAAAAATGCCGGCTTTTTCGCGACCAATACTTTCTAAGTTGTCGCCCAACCATTCAGTGTGATCGAGCCCAATTGAAGTGACAATCGCGACATCTGCATCAATGACATTCACTGCATCTAGCCTGCCACCCATTCCCACTTCGAGAATCCATACATCGAGTTCAGCGGTGCTAAAAGCCAGCAACGCTGCCAGTGTATTAAATTCAAAATAGGTTAACGAAATCTCACCGCGCGCTTCGTTAATACGCTCAAACGCCACACATAATGACTCATCGGAAATGTTCTGCTGAACTATTTGAATACGTTCGTTGTAACGTCGCAAATGGGGAGAGGTAAATACACCAACACGATAACCTGCGGTGGAATAAATACTTGCAAGTATCATGGCGCACGAACCCTTGCCCTTGGTACCTGAAATGGTAATAACCGGACAACGTGGCTTTTGAAAATGCAATCGTTGCAGCACCGTTTGAATGCGTTCCAATCCCAAATCGATGCTGCTGTGATGTAGGCTTTCCTGCCAAGCGAGCCATGACGAAAGTGTTTTATACATGTGCGGCAAATTGAATACATTCAATCATAAGGTCATTGTATTCAACTGAATACTAATCGTATTACAACGTCACAAAATCAGTGTGATCGTTGAGATCATAATTAAACTCAGTAACAGTAATTACTTCACTCACGCGTGCTGTGGATGGTCCTTGCCATAACCATCGCTCTAATATTGAAACGGCATCATTGGGACCGACAGCAAGTACTTCCACCGAGCCATTTGCGAGGTTTTTTGCGTAACCACGCACTTTTAATTGCAACGCCTGCTGCGCAGTGCTGGCGCGAAAATACACACCCTGTACTTTGCCCGAAACGATAAATCGCTTGGCAATCAATTCATTCATACAACATACAATGGCTTAATTAAAACCAACGATTAATGCGTAACTGAGCCTGCACCCGATTTGGACTGCGCAATTTGTTGAGCTTCCATTGCTTTTGTATGAGCATCACGCGCGTAGTGACGTGCTGCATCATATTGATGATCCCTCAACAAACGCTCAGCCAGCTTCAATGCAGTTTGCGCAGCCGTCATTTGCACTGGAGCCGCGCTCGTTGCACCCGATTGAACTGCAGCTGCTACCGCTTGACGAGC
>JAICKZ010000013.1 GCA_025927665.1 Steroidobacteraceae bacterium
ATGTTCTCCGGCGGTGCATTGCAACGGTTGTCTATTTTCGCGCTGGGTGTCATGCCTTATATTTCTGCTTCCATCATTGTACAAATGGCAGGTGTGATTCTGCCGCAATGGGCTGCTTTGAAAAAGGAAGGCGAATCAGGACGACGCAAACTGACTCAGTACACGCGTTATGGATCCGTTGTGTTGGCTGTAATCCAAGGTGTTAGTGCCGCTTCTGCATTCCAAGGTCAAGGCTTGGCCAACAATCCTGGATTTCAATTTGTGTTGATTGCGACCGCAACGCTAACGGCAGGAACGATGTTCTTGATGTGGCTGGGTGAGCAAATTACCGAACGTGGTTTGGGTAATGGTATTTCAATGATTATTTTGTCGGGCATCGTTGCCGGGTTACCTACTGCGGTGGGTAACACATTGCAACAGGTCGCCAATCAAGAATTAAATGTATTCTCTGCATTGTTCATTTTTGCCATGGTCATTGCCGTAACGTATGCGGTGGTGTTCATGGAAAGCGCGCAGCGACGTATTCAAGTGAATTATGCCAAGCGTCAGCAGGGTCGACACATGGTTGCAGGCCAAAGTACGCGCTTGCCGTTCAAGTTGAATATGTCGGGCGTGATCCCGCCAATCTTTGCGTCCAGTTTGTTATTGTTTCCCGCAACTATTGCGCAATGGTTTGGCAACTCGAGTAGCCCAGGCGGTGTTCAACAGGTATTGCAACGTATTGCAGCTTCGTTGAGTACTGGTCAGCCTGTGCATATGGTGTTGTATGGCGCGTTGATTGTGTTTTTCTGTTTCTTCTATACCGCACTGGTATTCAATTCAAGAGAGACGGCTGAAAATCTGAAGAAGTCAGGCGCTTTTATTCCAGGTATTCGCCCGGGCCAGCAAACGTCGGAATACATAGACAATGTGTTGACGCGCTTGACTTTATGGGGCGCACTGTATGTGGCACTAGTGTGCTTGCTGCCCGAGTTTTTGATTTCGAAGTTCAGCGTACCGTTCTATTTCGGTGGCACCTCTCTGATGATCATGGTGGTTGTCATTATGGATTTCCAAGCTCAGGTTGGTGCGCATTTGATGTCTCATCAGTATGAAGGATTGATGAAGAAGGCCAATTTGCGCGGGTACGGTCGGCAATCGTAGTGAATCAGTGTCTGCGGTGTTGATACCGGCGGATTGGAGAGAAGTATGAAAGTTAGAGCATCGGTTAAGAAGATCTGCAAGAACTGCAAGATCGTACGTCGCAGACGGATTGTGTATGTCATTTGTTCTGACGCTCGTCATAAGCAGCGTCAAGGCTAATGATTGTGGTTATGGTTAATTGATCTGGGTGAGATCTCATATAAATTGAGTTGTCTCGTTTTTTAGTTTACAGTTCCGCGCTTTTGCAGCCGGGAGAGAGTGATGGCCCGCATAGCTGGCATAAATATTCCAATGAACAAGCACGTATGGGTTGGCTTGACCCATATCTATGGTGTTGGTCGAACTCAGGCGCGTAAGACGTGCGAGGTCGCTGGTGTCAAACTAGAGACCTTAGTAAAGAATTTGACTGATGCAGAAGTGACTGCATTACGTGCACAAATTGCTAAGTTGACAGTTGAAGGTGACTTGCGACGCGAAGTATCCATGAACATCAAGCGATTGATGGATTTGGGCACTTACCGTGGTATCCGCCATCGTCGTGGATTGCCATTGCGGGGTCAGCGTACTCGCACCAATGCACGTACTCGTAAGGGTCCGCGCAAGGCAGCTGTGAAAATGAACGCACCTCCTGGCAAGAGTTAATCCTTGTCGTTAATAGTTTTGAATTTTAAGAGTTAGCTAATGGCTGAACAGAAACAAAATGCCGCTGCCGCTTCTGCGGGTAAGGCTCGCAAGAAAGTTAAAAAGCATGTGACGGATGGCGTTGCCCACGTACATGCGTCTTTTAATAACACGATCATTACTATCACTGATCGCCAGGGTAATGCGTTGTCATGGGCTACTTCCGGTGGTTGTGGCTTTCGTGGTTCACGAAAGAGCACGCCCTTTGCGGCACAGGTTGCTGCTGAAAAAGCAGGCACGGCTGCACAAGAGCATGGTTTGAAAACAGTTGAAGTGCGTGTAAAGGGTCCAGGCCCTGGCCGCGAATCCGCAGTGCGTGCTTTAAACGGATGCGGCTTGAAGATTTCCAATATTTCGGATGTCACACCTATTCCGCATAACGGTTGTCGGCCTCCTAAGAAGCGTCGTGTTTAATCGCGCTGACATCCAAGCGGTTTGAGGAATTAGTTATGGCTCGTTATCTTGGTCCAAAGTGTAAACTGTCACGCCGTGAAGGCACTGATCTGTTCTTGAAGAGCGGCGTCAAGTCACTCGATTCTAAGTGCAAGCTTGAGGTTCCTCCGGGTGGCGTGAAAGGCGAACGTAAAACTCGTTTGTCAGATTACGGGGTTCAATTGCGTGAAAAGCAAAAGTTGCGTCGTATGTATGGTGTTCTGGAGCGTCAGTTCCGTGGTTACTACACTCGTGCGGCAGGTCGTCCCGGTGCAACTGGTGAAAACTTGTTGAAGATGTTGGAAGGACGACTTGACAATCTGATCTATCGCATGGGTTTTGCGGTGACGCGTTCTGAGGCGCGTCAATTAGTGAGCCATAAGAGCGTCACAGTGAATGGTGAAATCGTAAATATCGCTTCCTACCAGTGCAAAGCTGGTGATGTGGTTGCCATTCGCGAAGCTGCACAAAAGCAGTTGCGTATTCAATCTGCTTTGCAGATTAAATCGCAGGTGGGATTTCCCGAGTGGGTTGAAGTTGATGAAAAGAAATTTTCTGGCGTTGTAAAACAACTGCCGGATCGGGGCGACATTCTCCCCGACATCAACGAAAACCTGGTTGTGGAATTGTATTCGAAGTAATTGTTTGGCGGGTCAGCGCACGTTGTGACGCTGGTTGCTTACTGAAATATAGGTGAATTGTCCATGCAGCCATTTGGTGGAGAGCTCCTTAAGCCACGTGTTGTGAAGGTTACCCCGACCACAACACGTCATGCCAAGGTAACAATTGAACCGTTCGAGCGCGGCTTTGGCCATACGCTGGGCAATGCCCTGCGTCGTGTGCTTCTATCGTCCATGCCCGGTTCGGCTATTACAGAAGTTGAGATTGATGGTGTTCTTCATGAGTACACCAGCATCGAAGGCGTGCAAGAAGACGTGGTCGATATTTTGCTGAATCTCAAGCTGGTTGCAATTCGTTTGAATGCCCGTGATTCAGCAGAGCTGCGCTTGCACAAGAAAGGTCCCGGTCCTGTCACCGCCGGTGATATTCAGCTTGATCATGACGTAGAAATTATCAACCCTGGTCTCGTTATTGCTAATCTGACCAAGGCTGGCGAACTGAATATGATGTTGAAGATTGAGCGTGGTCGCGGTTATCGCCCAGCAACCCAGGCGGGTACTCAGGAATCTTCTGCAACTATTGGTCGTTTGCAAATAGATGCTTCGTTCAGTCCAGTGCGACGCGTCAGTTATACCGTTGAAAGCGCGCGTGTTGAGCAACGTACCAATCTTGATAAGTTGATCTTGGATATCGAAACCAATGGTACGATTGATCCTGAAGAAGCCATTCGCCGCGCTGGTTCTATTCTTAAGGATCAATTATCGGTATTCGTTGATTTGCAAGGCCAGGAAGAGGGCACCAGCAAAGCTGCCGAAGAATTGTACGACCCAATTCTGTTGCGCCCAGTAGATGAATTGGAATTGACGGTGCGTAGCGCCAATTGCTTAAAGGCGGAAAACATTCATTACATTGGCGATTTGGTACAACGCACTGAAGTGGAATTGTTGCGCACACCTAATCTCGGCAAGAAGTCATTGACCGAAATCAAGGAAGTACTGGAAAGTCATGGCTTGAGTTTGGGTATGCGCCTGGACAACTGGCCTCCAGTTAGTCTGCGTCGTGACGACGAACGTAGCATTATTTGAAATTGAAATACGTCCTGCCCATCAAGGGTAGGACCTGAAGAATAGAGTTTGTAGAGTAGTATCATGCGTCACCAACTTTCTGGACGGCAGTTAAGCCGAAATTCATCGCATCGCTGGGCGATGCTTAAGAACATGGCAGCGTCCTTGCTGCAACACGAAACTATTCGCACCACGGTACCGAAAGCAAAAGAGTTGCGCCGTGTTGTCGAACCGTTGATTACACTTGGCAAGAGTGACAGTCTGGCGAATCGCCGCCGCGCATTTGCTAAGCTGCGTAACGATGAATTGGTCATCAAGCTTTTTGAAGACATTGGTCCTCGATTCAAAGCACGTGCTGGCGGATATACTCGCATCCTCAAGATGGATGAGCGTCCGGGTGATAATGCTCCAATGGCATTGATGCAGCTGGTCGATAAGGCAGTTGAAGTGCAAGCCGCTGTCGAGCCTGAGAAAAAAGCCAAGCGCGCCAAGAAGGCCGCGCCTGCTAAGGCAGAAGGCGTCGAAACCAAGGCAAAGAAACCTCGCGCAGTAAAGAAAAAAGCAGCGGCTTAAACGCACCAAGCGTTGATTGAATTATCAAGCCGGGCATTCCACCCGGCTTTTTGTTTGGTTTGTAAATTTTATGTCAACGAATTGATTACTCGTCGTCAACGATTAATACCATTGATGCATTGAAATAGTCATTCTTGTTCAAAAGCACAAAAGAACTGCATACAATAAACTCGACGTGATGCGGTCTTTCACTATTGATTGCTTGCATCATGCATTAATAACTTCACACAATAGGGTACCCAACATGAAAATCAAATTTGCTTTTGCTACTTTGCTTGCTTCTTTGGCATTGGCTGCTTGCGCTCCTAAGACAGAGCCAGTTGCCGCTCCTACACCCGCTCCAGCTGCTTCTGAAGCTCCTGCTCCAGCCGCTGCTCCTGCTGATGCGACTTCTTCAGCTCCTGCTGCTGACTCTGCCATGTCTTCCATGTCCTCTATGTCTTCAGCTCCTGCTACGAAGTAATAACCAGCAAGCCATTGTGGCTTGACCGTTATTATTAGATTAAAGGTGGGTGGGCGCGAGTCCATCCACCTTTTTGTTTATAAACTAAGCGATTCCAGTAAGTGTTGGTAATAGTGAACTCGGTACCAATAATCGAGTCGATCAAGCGTTACATTTAATTGCATACGAATCTTAAGGAGTTAACGTGCCTGTCAGTCTGCGCGATGCTCGAAATTATCCCGAAGGTCGTCGATGGATTGAGAGTGTGTTTCCAGAGTATTTGGAAGATCTCTCCGATGTCGGTTCCAACACCAGCCTTTTTCCGGTCAAAGGTGAGTTTGGTGATCGTGAGCCCGACATGCTGGTGCGCTGGTTTCGTGATGATCGCGCTTATCCATTGTTAATATTAAAAGACGAGAAGCCAGCAGGCTTCGCCGTCGTCAGTCGACCATTGCCAACGCCACGTATGCAGCTCGACTTTCATATGGCAGAATTTTTTATTGCCAGCGATCATCGTCGACTTGGAGTCGGTCGCGATGCCGTGACGTTGATTTTCAAACGTTTTACCGGCAAATGGGAAGTCACTGAAACTCATAGCAACAAAGGAGCGGTTGCGTTCTGGCGCTCCGTGGTGCGACGACTGTTTAATAATCAGTACAAAGAGCGTATTGAGAACGGTGAAATCAAACAATACTTTGATTCTGTGTTGCTACAGGGAAAGTGATTTGCACCGTAGTTGAACATGATTCTGAATTATAAAATTACCAGGACTGTTGCGGCACTTTGCGCTTCGATATTGGCATCTTGCGCGACCATCGGATCGAGTCACTCTGAATCTACGCCAACTTCAGATGTAACGGTCGCGCAATCCGAATTGCGTCATGAAGCGAACGGTGGTCATGCAGCGCATCGAACCTCGCTTTCTTCACATTTACCGACCGTACTTGGCGAGGTGCACATCGTTGCGGTCGGTGATGTTATGATGCATGTCGATGTTGTACAAGCATCAAAAAATCAAGACAATGGATTCGGAGACTTGTGGGCAGATGTCATACCTTTATTTAAGAATGCAGACATCGCATTCGGTAATCTTGAAACACCGGTTGCGCCAGAGAGTGGCAAGAAAGGTCAGCCGTTCATGTTTAACGCACCGGAAAATTTACCGACAGCGATGAAGGCAAGTGGCTGGACTGTTCTATCCACCGCAAACAATCATGCATTTGATCAAGGCGCTAAGGGCGTTAAAGAAACTGTTGATCGCCTGAATGCGGCGCAGCTGATAACGATAGGTACGGGCGAAAGCAAAATTGCGGCAGAGCAAACAAAGGTGCTGGAAAAAAATGGGGTAAAGATTGCATTCATCGGCTTCACTGACATCTTCAACATTGATCTTGATAATAAAGCCACTGCACCTTGGGTAAGGCGATTGGAATTGGATTCGGCACTCGCGGCAATAAAAGCCGCGCGCCAACAAGCGGATGCTGTCATCGTCAGCATTCATTGGGGTGATGAATATCATCATGAACCCAACATGCGACAGCGACAGATTGCCACCGCACTAATACACGGCGGTGCAGACGTGGTGCTTGGCCATCATCCTCATGTATTGCAGCCAGCTGAAGTCATTGACACCATCGATGAAGCGGGAAACAGACATACTGGCTTGGTCATCTACTCGTTAGGAAATTTCATTAGTAACCAAGATCGCATGTATCGCGCTGATCTATTTCCCGTTGCAGCTGGTGACAGTCGCGATGAGATCGCATTGCAGTTCACGCTGTCCAAAGTACGACAACCCAATGGCAGTGAAGATATGATTCTTGGTGAAGTTGTATATGAACCTTTGTGGGTTGAGAACAACTGGAACGAAGCTCATGCCAGTAAGGATGTGAAGCGCAACATTCATATCACACGCATTCGTGACGCTATTGAAAAGACGTGGCAAGAACTGGATCAGTTAACCGATCCAATCGAAGGTCCAAAGTTAATTGTCGATGACAAGCAACGTCGTTCGACCATTCTCGACAAACAGGAATATCTCCGCACCTTGCTTTTACGCAAGGGACGTATTGCATCGATAGTAGGTAGCGCATTCGAAGCAAGATGAATACATGATTACTGATACCAAGAAAATATTTTTGGCCGGAGCGACGGGCGCGATTGGCAAACCGTTGTGCAAGTTGTTGGTTAATGATGGTCATGCTGTGTTCGGGACCACCAGAAATGCGAGCAAAGTGGACGAACTCAAAGCGCTCGGCGTAACGCCAATTATCATTGACGTTTACAATGCGCAACATTTGAAGGAAATTGTTGTAGATATCGCGCCGGATATTGTTATCCATCAATTGACTGATCTGCCATATGCCTTAGATTCATCAAAGATGGCGGAAGCACGTATCAGGAATGCACGATTGCGTGAAGAAGGCACGCGCAATCTCGTAGCGGCGGTTATTGCCGCGAACGTGCAAAAAGTCATCGTACAAAGCATTGCATTTGCTTACGCACTCGGCACACCATCACTTGATGAATCGCATCCTTTGAATGTGAATTCGGCTGATGAGTCAGCTGCTCTTTCAGCTCGCGCCGTTGCGAGCATGGAGAGTCAGGTTTTGAGTGAATCTTTTGAAGGTGTGGTGTTGCGCTATGGAAAGTTGTACGGGCCAGGTACTGGATTTGATAACCCGCCACCCGGAGGACCCATTCATGTCGATGCCGCAGCCGATGCAGCGCGAAAATCAATTACACCTGGTATCACTGGCATTTTTAATGTTGCCGAGGATGACGGTGCAGTAAATACTACAAAAGCTAAATCCATTCTTGGGTGGAATGCTAGTTTCAGATTGAATGGCATAGCGTAAAGATTTTGTAGGCTGGGTCGCGACTCAGCACTCAATAGATAAGAGCGAGGTTTCAACCCAGTCTACGAGCTTGTAGCGTGTCGATGCATTGGTAGATTGATGCATCCAACTATAAACACCTCAGTCTCAATTCTTCCTCATCTTCGCTCTTTCCAACACAGGCGCAAGATAATGACCCGTATGTGAATGCTTGTGCTTGGCCACTTGCTCCGGTGTGCCAACCGTTACAATCTTGCCACCACCACTACCACCTTCAGGGCCGAGATCAATAATCCAATCGGCAGTTTTAATGACATCAAGGTTGTGTTCAATCACCACAATGGTGTTGCCTTCATCTCGCAGTCGATGCAGCACCTTCAATAGTTGCTCAATGTCAAAGAAGTGTAAACCCGTGGTGGGTTCATCAAGAATGTACAAAGTACGTCCAGTGGAGCGTTTGGATAATTCCTTCGCCAACTTCACTCGTTGTGCTTCACCACCGGACAACGTGGTGGCATTCTGACCAAGGCGCACATATGACAGACCTACGTCCATAAGTGTCTGCAACTTACCAGCAATCGCCGGCACCGCATTGAAGAAAGTCAATGCATCTTCTACGGTCATATCCAATACTTCATGAACGCTCTTGCCCTTGTAACGCACTTCCAATGTCTCGCGGTTGTAGCGCTTGCCTTTGCAAACATCGCAAGGCACATACATATCAGGTAGAAAGTGCATTTCTACCTTGATGACACCATCGCCTTCACATGCTTCACAACGTCCGCCTTTCACATTAAAACTGAAGCGCCCCATTTCATAACCACGTGAACGTGCTTCCGGTGTTTGTGCATAGATTTCACGAATGGGTGTAAATACGCCCGTGTATGTGGCTGGGTTAGAGCGGGGAGTGCGACCGATGGGACTTTGATCAATGTCCACGATGCGATCAATATGTGCAACTCCTTCTATGCGATCACATGGTGCGGCATCACCACTGCTGTCATTCAATTGACGTGACAAATGTTGCAATAAGGTATCGTTAATCAATGTTGATTTGCCGGAACCTGAGACACCTGTCACGCAGGTCATCAAACCAATAGGGATATCGACGGTGATGTTTTGCAGATTATTACCCTGTGCATTTACCACGCGCAGGAAGCGATCTTTTTGTGTTGGTGTGCGTGACGGCGGAACCGCGATTGATCGATGACCCGATAAATATTGACCTGTGATGGAATCTTTATTGCTTTCAATCTCTGCGGGTGTGCCTTGCGCAATGATGTAACCACCATGCACACCTGCACCTGGACCGAGATCAATAACATGATCAGCATGACGAATCGCATCTTCATCATGTTCGACCACAATGACGGTATTGCCAAGATTACGCAGGTGAATCAACGTCGCTAACAAACGATCATTGTCACGTTGATGCAAGCCAATTGATGGCTCATCAAGAATATACATCACACCGACGAGACCAGAACCTATTTGACTGGCCAATCTAATACGCTGTGCCTCGCCGCCGGACAAAGTTTCTGCACTGCGATCCAGCGTTAGATACTGTAAGCCTACGTTGGCAAGAAAGCGTAACCGATCGGCAATTTCCTTGCGAATTTTTTCGGCGATTTCACCACGCCAACCTGCCAGCGTCAGTGCTTCAAAAAATTGTAGTGCATTGGCGACGCTCATAGCCGAAATCGAAGGCAAATTGTGATTTGACACAAACACATTGCTGGCAGCGCGATTTAGTCGTGTCCCATTGCAGCTATCGCACGCGCGTGTGCTTAAATACTTGCGCAGTTCCTCGCGTACGCCAATCGATTCGGTTTCACGATAACGTCGTTCCATGTTGGGTAACACGCCTTCCCATTCGCGACTGCGACGTGTCACACCGCCTTTCGCATCGACGTGACGAAATTCGACTTTGTCAGCACTGCCGTTCAACAACATTTTTTTGATACTGGCAGGCAGCGATTTGTAAGACGCCTCGACGTCGAATTTGAAATGTTTGGCGAGCGACTGAATGACTTGAAAATAAAATGGATTGCGTCGATCCCAACCGCGAATTGCACCATCGGCCAGTGATAATTCAGGATGATGAATGATTTGTGCAACATCAAAAAATTCTTGTACGCCAAGCCCGTCGCAATCAGGGCATGCGCCCGAAGGGTTATTGAACGAGAACAAGCGTGGTTCCAGTTCTGCAAGTGAATAACCACATTGCGGACAGGCGAAACGATTGGAGAAAACCATTTCTGTTTCTTTGTTCTTCTTGTCCTCACTTTCCATATGAATGATTCGTGCATTGCCATTCGATAATCGCAATGCCGTCTCAAATGATTCTGCCAATCGTTGCGTGAGATCAGCGCGCACCTTGAAGCGATCCACCACGGCATCAATGCTGTGTTTTTTCTTGGCATCGAGTTTCGGCAGTTCATCTAGTTCATACACTTTTCCATCAACGCGTGCGCGCACAAAACCTTGTGCTTTCAGTTCCTCAAATACTTGTTGATGCTCACCTTTGCGTTCTTGGATGATGGGCGTGAGCAACAGCAATGCTGTGCCTTCCGGTTGTTGCATGACTTGGTCGACCATTTGGCTGACCGTTTGTGCGCTTAAATCCAAATGATGATCGGGGCAACGCGGAGTTCCAGTGCGGGCATATAGCAGACGCAAGTAGTCATAAATTTCCGTCACGGTACCAACGGTTGAGCGGGGATTGTGCGAGGTGGATTTTTGTTCGATAGCAATGGCAGGTGATAAGCCTTCAATCGTGTCGATGTCGGGCTTTTCCATCATCGATAAAAATTGTCGTGCGTAAGCGGATAACGACTCCACATAGCGACGTTGCCCTTCGGCATAAATAGTATCGAATGCCAGCGACGATTTACCGGAACCTGATAATCCAGTGAAAACAATTAATTTATCGCGCGGTAAGTCCACGTCGATATTGCGCAAATTATGAGTACGTGCTCCACGAATACGAATGGCAGACATGATTAATGCTTTTCAAAAAAAGATGGTAAGAGTTGGTACTATACGCAGCTGGATAAGAGTGACGCAAAAATTTATGACAAGCCTTAATCATGACGATCAGTGACCAAGCGCCGCGCGAAGTGGTGAAATTTACTGATGCTGAACGCAGCATCGTTAGTGTGCTAGCTGGAATTTATACCACTCGCATGCTAGGTTTTTTTCTGTTGTTACCCGTGCTGTCGCTATACGCCTCACAATTACCAAATTCCTCACCACGCTTGGTAGGTATTGCCATGGGCATGTATGCATTGACCCAGGCTGTGTTGCAAATTCCTTTTGGTCGCTGGTCGGATCGTTATGGACGTAAACCGATCATTACGATTGGGTTGATGTTGTTTTTTCTAGGTTCGGTGATTGGCGCTTTAACACATACTTTAATCGGAGTCATTATTGCCCGTGCCGTTCAAGGCTTGGGTGCCATGTCAGCGGCAGTCACGGCGCTGCTGGCGGATCATACTCGTGATGTGGTGCGTACTCGTGCGATGGCATTCATTGGTATCAGTATTGGTGCATCGTTTATTATTTCATTAATCGCAGGACCTTCACTGGATGTCATCATTGGTGTGGCGGGAATTTTCTGGTTGATGGCAGTGATGGCCTTAGTGGGATTGGCACTACTGCAGTTTGGAATCCCTCCACATATCATATCCGACGATTCAAGGAGCACGTCTTCTTCTACGTCGTTGTTGCGTGTGGCATTGCTGCCGCAACTGCGCAGTTATTTCATGGGCGTGTTCGCCTTGCACTTTATTCTGTCTAATACTTTCCTCGCGGTGCCACAAATTCTTGTGCATGCATTGAATATCCCCAAAGATCATCACTGGCGTGTTTATTTGGGAGTATTTATGGTTTCTTTACTCGGAACCTATGGTTTTATCCGTAAAATTGAGCATGCGCGATCGTCACGCAATGTGATCATACTGGCTGTTTCATTAGCTACCATTGCCCAAGCCTTACTCGCCATATTCAATTCGCAACTGTGGCCATTGTTGGTCATTTTTACGGTATTTTTTGCTGCGTTTAATTTTTTGGAGTCATCTCTGCCAACGGGACTTTCGCGTACCGCACCGCTGTCTGATCGTGGCGCCGCGATGGGAGTATTCGCCACTTTACAATCGCTGGCCGCGTTTATTGGCGCGCTACTTGGCGGACAAATTGCCACGCATTTCGGCTACAAAAATGTGTTTTGGCTAAGTGCGGCAATGGGTCTGATTTGGGCATTAGTAGTGGCGACAAATTCGGATGAAACCTGAAGATGATGCTGAAGTTAGCACCGATAACCATTAGAATTAACGTCCAGTTTTGATTCCAATAACGCAACATCGGAGCAGCACTCATGGCACGCGGTATTAACAAAGTTATTTTGGTAGGCAATCTCGGTGCTGATCCGGAAACACGCTACATGCCCAGCGGCAAGCCGGTCACCAATATTCGCATTGCCACCAGCGAAGGCTGGACTGACAAGCAAAGCGGCGACAAACAAGAACGCACCGAATGGCATAGTGTTGTATTGTTTGAAAAGTTGGCAGAAATTTCTGCTGAATATTTGCGCAAAGGTTCGCAAGTCTATATTGAAGGCAGTTTGCGTACTCGCAAATGGCAGGACAAAGAAGGCAAGGATCGCTACACCACCGAAATTGTTGCACGCGAAATGCAAATGCTCGGTGGCCGTGGTGGTGGTTCCGGTGAAGGCGGTAATGAACGCCGTCCCTCGGTTGCATCATCAAGCACATCATCTTCGGCACCTCCTGCAATTGAGTCAGGTGAATTTGATGATGACATTCCATTCTAAGACATTAAGTGGCCATGTATGCGTTCAAACACATGCATAGTAGAGTGATTGCAACCTCTCTCCTTTTTGCTGTGCTTAACATGCATCGTTATGTCGCAGCTACTTTCGTCATTAAAATGATAAGCATTGAAACTGCTGCTAGTTGGCGACGTCTTGGTGCACAATAGATTTGCGATTAGGTTGTTGAACTGTTTTTAATAGGCAACACGAGACACGTAAATGATCAATAAGAAGAAAATCCTCATTGCGAGCGGCCGCATCACCAAACCTTTAATGGTTGGCACGATATTACAATATTGACAGAGTGACAGATGCTTTTCACAAGCCGTCTTAGCACTTACTCACCATGACCTTACTTCCATCTGTTGCGCTTGCGATGTGTATCGTGTACTGGCTACACCATTTTATAGAGCGTTATTTCTCGCCTAATATTTCGGCCGTCATAGAGTTGTTGCTCTTCGTGGTCATTATGGTATCGACAAATACCTTCCTTAAGAATTTGCGAGATGGATAACAGAGCAAGTGACTAATGCGCTGTACTGAATCATCGTATTGGTACAACACGTAATTACCTCATCCGAACGCTATGATCTAATTAGTGACTTATGTTTTGGTTTATTAGATTTTTTAACTGAATTCCTCATGGAGCGGCGAATTATTCTGGCGTCGTTTGTTAAATGTTGCACTTCGGTGTTGCTGCTCGCAATGCCCTCTATCGCGTGTGCGCAGCGCGCCGATGAAAATGTCATCACCTCAGCAGAAGATGCCTTTGGTACGGCCGTGAGTGGCGAAACCATTGGTTTGTACGATGCCACCACGGTCCGCGGCTTTTCTCCCAGTACCGCTGGTAATTTACGCATTGAGGGACTCTACTTCGATCAACAGGCGGACATGACCATTCGTGTGCAATCTGGTTACGCAGTGCATATTGGAACCGGAGCACAGGGATATATTTTTCCTGCGCCCACTGGCATTGTTGACTACTCATTACGACGCAGTGATAACAAAAATTTATTCTCCACCGTCGCCACAGTTGACTCAGAAGCCAGTACTCGTTTGGAAGTCGATAGCCAGCTATCAATAATTGATAACCAACTGAGCTCGGCGGTTGGCATGTCTATTTCAAATAATCATTTCAGTGCTGGAGGTAGCGATCGTCGCAAGGCTTTCGGTGTTGTGCCACGCTGGCGAATTGGTAAGAATGTCGAAATTACCGCATTCTGGGGACGCTATTACAGTATGGATGAAACCGCGCCACCTATTTATTTACCTCGCCCAGGGCAGGAAACGCCAGCGGTGATACAGCGCGACTTCTATCCCGGACCCGCATGGGCGCAAAGCAATATTATTGGTGATAACTCTGGTGTACTTGCGCTTGCAAGTCTTGGTGAATGGACAGTGCGCGCTGGTGTGTTTAATTCACTACGTCGCTCTAGTAGCAGCTATGCCAATTTGTTTCTCAATACCACACCAGAGGGTTTCGGCGATCATGTAATCATTGCTGATCCACCGCAACATGCGGCTTCGACCAGTGGTGAGGTGCGTATCTCGCGTGGCTTCGATCAAGGGAAGCTCAAGCATTTGATTCTGGGATCGTTGCGCTGGCGCAATGTCAATTTACTTTATGATGGTTCAGATTCATACGATGCGGGCATTGCAAATCTTAATGATCCGTTATTGATCGCAAAGCCTGTCTTTAATTTCAGTGATCGATCACTGCAACATGTCACGCAACAAACCACGGGCATTGCTTATAACTTGCATTGGGAGCAAGTGGGTGATTTAGGTGTGGGTATTCAGCATGTGGACTATTCAAAATTTGATATGCAAGCCAGAATGGCAAGCACACGACTGAATACCAATCCGTGGCTGCAAGATCTAACTCTCTCATTGAACATCGTGCCAACGTTAGTTGCCTATGGAAGTTACAGTCGTGGTTTGGAAGACAACGGCAACGCGCCAGACAGTGCGGCCAATCGTAACCAGCCATTACCTGCAATCAAGTCACGTCAATATGATTTTGGATTGCGTTGGTCTCCCACTGAACATACGAATCTGATCGTCGGTTACTTCGATATTACCAAGCCCTACGTTACGGCAGACAACCATGATATTTATCGTCTATTGGGGGATGAAATTCATCGTGGTATGGAAGTAAGTTTAAATATCATGCCGACAGATGGATTGACTGTGATAGCGGGTGGTGTGTTTATGGATCCTGAAATTAAACATACTCAGGATGCCGGTGAAGTTATTGGGGGTTTGCCGGTGAACCAACCACGCAACACAGTGCAATTGAATGTGGATTACGTGTTGCCATTCGCACACAAGGTGTCCGTTAATATCGGTGTGAACAAATGGAGCTCTGTTGCAACGACAGTAGACAATCACGTTCATCTTTCTTCGCCAATGCTGGTGACTGCGGGTGGACGTTATAAGTTCAAAGTGGGCAACACACCGTGTACCGCACGGATGTTAGTTACTAATACCACGAATCAATATTACTGGTATCTTGTTGGTTCCGGCGCGTTTCAACCCTCGTATCACACGCTGGCCACGGTATCTTTCACTGCAGATTTCTAAGATCATATTGTGCGTATTCGCAGTGAGGCATGATCAATCCGATGAAGGCTGTGTAACGTGGTCCGTCAGCGAATGTAATGACGCGATAAATGCGGCATCGCCATTCAATTTGTCAGTCGCCGCGATGACACGACCTTCTGCGTCCAGCAAAGTAATCAAGACAGAATGATCGAAAGTACCGTCAGGCTTCTGACGATACTGAATGCCTAGCAATGCTGCTAATTTGCGTGCATCAACTTCGTTAGCGCTGGCGAACATCCAGCGCATGCTGTCGACGTGATGCATGGTAGCAATTGCTTGAAGTTGTTGTGGTGTGTCTCGTGCCGCGTCAAAACTGATGATCAAAGAACGCAAATTCTTTTGTAATCTGTTATTGAGCAGCTTTTCGTACATTTGCATACTCATTACCAACATTGGACACATATCGGGACAGCTGCCATAAAACATGGTGATCAGCACTGGATGTCCACGATAGATATCAAGCTTAGCTGGTTTTGCATGTTGAGTTGTAAGAGCGATAGATGCTTGGTAAATGGAATTGTCACTATCAGCGTAAGATGGTTTAAAGCCACATATCAAAAATAGAAGTAATAGAGAAAGCTTCATAATGTGCATAATTATCACTGCAGGACATTGGATGAATTATCACGCGCACAGCGAAATCCAAGCGTATGCATTGTGTCGGTGGCATGCAGCGAGCTGAGTGTGGCAACGCGCATCAAAACGACAAAGTTTTCCTTCTGTTGTAAATTCAATGCACCACTGCCACAGAATTTTTGTGCCTCATTGCCATCCATCAATGAGCTAAAATCCAACACCCACTCCCATACCAATCCATGCATGTCATAAATGCCATAAACATTTGCATGTGCCTGCATCACCTGATTCGGATCACTGCCAGGTTTTGCGTACCAATCGAGAATTTGTTGACGCCACTTGCCGTCGTTGCGTGCATCTTTGGTAGTTTCGTTTGCCGCGCCCACCCATTCCCATTCGTTCCAGGTTGGCAAGCGCGCATTGATTGACTCACAGTAGGCTTGTGCAGCAAACCAACTTATGCGAGTTACGGGTTGATTGCCCGAGACGGTAAGTCCCAAGCTTACAGATGATTGCCAATGATCAAGATATTCATCATGTGCAAACATCAATGCGATAGTACCGCGCCGCCATTGCGGATGACTCATCACAAACTTCAGGTACTCATCGTTGGTGACTGGATGTCGTTGCATCCAGAAAGATTTGACGATAGTTGGATGCGTTATATCGTTTTGCAAAACACTTTGAAACTGATCGTTGCTTTCAACCAAGATAAACTCATTCGTTTCACTGGCGACACAACGTATCGTCAGTGAGATACAAACCACTGCAATGAAAAGAGACCGATTAATGAGCAGCGCCTTGAGGTCGTTTGGTGGATTCACGCACTTGTTTAACATCGGCTGCGTTGACTGAATCGCCCTTGTTGCCCCAGCTGTTTCTGACATAGGTCAGGATATTGGCAAGTTCATCATCATTCAATTGACTCATGGGTGGCATGACTGAATTATATGTATTGCCGTTGACCGTGACTTGTCCGCTCAAGCCATTCAATACAATATTGATGGACCGAAGCCTATCTGCCATCAAGTAGTCCGAACCGGCCAATGGTGGAAATACTCCGGCTAATCCCGCACCATTGTTTTGATGGCATACCGAACAGGTGCCCGCAAAGCGCGCTTCGCCTGCTTTGATTTGTTGTTGAATTGTGAGCTTGCCAGTTGCTTGCGCGGCGCGTGCTTCTTCAACTGGCGCTGCACTGGCGGCTTTGTCACCCAGATATACTGAATCAACTTCTTTGCCGGAATAAATATTTTTATCTTCAGGGCCTTCTGCTTTCAATATTGCCAACGCGCCTTTGTTGAAAGCACGGAAGATGGAATGGTCAACCATGACATAGCTGCCAGGCACATCCAGATGAAACTGCACAATCGCCGCACCACCCGCAGGAATCAACGTTGTTTGCACATTCTCTTGTTCATGCACGCCTCCCTCGTAGCGCACCTTATCGAATATTTCACCGATAACATGAAAACTGCTGACCAAGTTAGGGCCACCATTGCCAACGAACAATCGTACCGTCTCACCCACTTTGGCTTTCAATGCATGATCGCCGACCAAAGCTCCTTCGGAGCCATTGAATAGTACATAGGTGGGACGTTCATCGATGGCTTTTTGCATATCAAAGTCTTGATGACCATGCTCGCGATACTTGCCTACCGTATAGAAATCACCTTGCATCACATAGTATTCGTGATCCACTGCGGGTAATCCTTCTGGTGGTTCCACCAACAACAAACCATACATGCCATTCGCCACATGCATTCCAACGGGCGCAGTCGCACAGTGATACACATAGATACCGGCATTCAATGCTTTGAAGGTGAATTGCGATTCGTGTCCTGGCGCGGTAAAACTGGAAGCCGCACCACCACCTGGACCAGTGACTCCATGTAAGTCGATATTGTGGGGCATCTTGTTATCAGGATGATTCTTGAGATGAAACTCCACGGTGTCGCCTTGACGCACGCGAATAAAACTACCCGGTACCGTGCCACCAAAAGTCCAGAAGGTATAGCTGACACCTTCTGAGATTTCTTTTTCCAATTCACGTACCTCCAATTCGACAATCACTTTGACTGCGTGATCACGATGAGTAGCTTCCGGTACAAAGGGCGGACTGGTAAGCGTGGCATGAACTGTTTCAGTAGTTGGCGCTGCGAATGATAGGTTGCCGAAAATCAGACAAGCGATCATCGTCAACACTGTGCCCAGATTCTTGCGTTGCATACTTAGTCTCCAATGTAATTCACAAATGAGGTAATACTCGGACAGCACGCACTATCTGTCGCACTTTGAAAGTACCGCTATAATCGAAGAATAGGTGCATGGCGGCAATAAGGGTTGAACCTTATGCGAATGCGGCAATGGCGCAGCCTGTTGTGTCGACTTTAATTGAGACCACGATCACATCTTCACCATGGCCTTAATCATTTGCTAATGGTGTTGCAGCAACAATCAAATCATTGTGCCTTTTGTATTGGCAATGCATGAGCCCGTTAACGTGCAAGTCATGCTCAACTACTGCACATACTCAACATCCAACTCGCGGTTGTCAGTACGCCCCAGATCATCAACAGCACGCACCTTAAAGTGACCAGAGTGAGGCGGAATCCACGCGAGCGCGACTCCGGCAGCACCAGTTCCCACATAGCTTGAATCCGCGAACCAAAATACCTGATGACTATCACCCGCCAAATTGCATGACAGAGGAATGGATTGTGATGCATCATGCACACGCAATGTATAGGTCACGGTTGTTAGTGGTGAAGTGATGCGTGGTGCTTGGTCATCATTGGCAAATGCACCGTGATTGCATTGATTGATGGGTGGCTGGCGTCGCGGCATACCTGCTTGAGCAAAAGATTGTGCCAATTCACTTGGCCAGTATTCAAAAATTTCAGCACGCGTGTGCTTCATATCATAGGGTGGACATGCCATTTTTCCTGTGCGTATATCAATCATCACTTGACGATGAACATCACTGACCTTGATGGGTGACACTCCAGGTATAAACCATGTCGATGATTTCTGCGGACAAGCCGCATTCGGCAAATCACCCGATGCCGTACAGACTTCCACTTGTTTCACCGTACGCGGTGGATTGAATTGCAACTCATGCAGTGATTCGCGTGTTTGCAACGCATCAACAATACGAAAGAACAAAGGGGCAGCGGCTTGAACGCCAACAAAGGCAGGATTGCTACTGCCGTCAAAATTTCCAACCCATACGGCCAATGCATAAGGACCCAGTACACCTACTGTCCAAGCGTCGCGAAATCCCCACGAGGTGCCGGTCTTCCACGCTACATGCACCGATGCATGTACACTGGCTGCAGCATCATTGGGACGCTGATTTTGTTGCAACATATCCAATACCATAAAGCTCGACGCTTCAGACAGTAGCCGCGTAGTGGAGGATGGAGG
>JAICKZ010000235.1 GCA_025927665.1 Steroidobacteraceae bacterium
CATTAGTGAATCGCTGACTCGTGACCTTGCTCAAATTGTCGGCACCGATATCACTTTCATTGCTCGCGACAGCAAGCAAAATGTCATCGTCATCGCTTCCAATACCCATACCGGTCTTAACGCACAAGCAGAATTAAGCGCAACGCACAACAGCAGCATCCATAGGATTACTGCTCACAATGGTCATTTATTGGTACAACGCGAAACACTGCCGGTAACCAATGGTGTGTTATTAATTGAGTTGATTGAACCTCTCAGTAATGTCGAACGTTCATATAAAGAACTGCAAGGTGCAATTTTAATCATTGGTGGCAGCACTGCATTGGGCGCCTTGTTTTTAGGGTTCTGGCTGGTACATGCTGCGACACGCCCCATTCAAGCTTTGACTGATGCAGCGGTGCGCATTGAACAAGGTGATTACACCACCATAAGCATTGATCGCAGCACGACTGAGTTTCGCCAACTTGGAACTGCATTTTCAGCGATGCGTGCGGCGGTATCGGAACGCGAACATCGTATCTTGCATCAATCACAGCATGATAAATTAACCGGCTTGCCCAATTACGAAGCGCTGATAGCGGCGTTATCAAGTCGTTTGTCGGTACCTTCAAATGCGAATGAACCGATAGCATTGATCCTGGTGGAGTTAATTCAATTTGCTGATCTTAATGCCGCGTTGGGACATAGTATCGGCGATCGCTTGTTATGCGAAACTGCATTACGTTTATCGAGCCGCTTGGCGCATTCCGGATTGGTGGCTCGTGTGGGTAGTAAGCAATTCATGCTCATGCTTCCTAATACTGACACCGACGCCGCCTTACTGCTTGGCGAAGAAGTATTGCGACAAATTAAACAACCCATCGCAGCAGGCGATATTCCGGTAACAATCAATGCGCGTTGTGGCATTGCTCTGTTCCCCTATCACGGCGTTCATGCAGAAGAGTTAACTCGGCGTGTCGATCTTGCTTTACTACAAGCACAGCAAACTGAAAGCAATATCGCGTGTTTTGATAAAGCCACCGAAGAGAAGCATCAACGTCGTATCCAGGTATTAGGAGACTTGCAACGCGCCATTGAGGACGATCAATTATACTTGGTGTACCAACCGAAGATGAGCCTCGGTAATCGCAATATTGTCAGCTGCGAAACCTTGGTTCGTTGGCATCATCCCACTTACGGCAATGTCTCACCAGTGGAATTTATTACTCACGCCGAGCGCACCGGTTCTATTCGTCAATTGACTCGTTGGGTATTAAACACCGCGTTGAAACAATTGGCAGTGTGGCAACAGGCCGGAATGAATTTAAGCATGGCCATTAATCTTTCAGCCGCCGACATTGCTGATATGAATTTGCCCAATGACATCATGCAAAAATTAAAAACTTACAATGTATCGGCAAATAAATTGATCTTGGAAATTACTGAAAGTACCGTGATGCGCAATACCGACACTGCATTACTTGCAATCGGTCAACTACGCATGCATGGCATCAAGTTTTCAATCGATGACTTTGGTACCGGTCATTCATCGTTGGCTCAGTTACGTCGTCTCCCCGTCGATGAATTGAAACTGGAAGGCAGCCTGATTGCAGACTTGGTTGTCGAAGAACGTGCCCGCGTCATTGTGCATGCGATGACTGAACTCAGCCACAGTTTAGGTATGCAGGTGGTTGCTGAAGGGGTTGAAACCGTGCAAGTGCTGCGTGCAGTGGCGCAAGCGGGTTGTGATATTGCACAAGGATATTTAATTGCCAAACCAATGTTGGCGACTGACTTGGAAAATTGGATAGCAACACAAACGATCACTGATTCACTGAGTGCTGCGATTTCCAGTGCCGCAACTGCACATGTGGTTGTCAACCGGTCATCTATAGCGGGTTAGCGATACAACAACCGGATTATTTATCTTTATCTTCGCGACGTAAGATTAAGATCAAGGCAGTACTCTTAGGGATCGAAATAATATTCAGTTGATTGTACTGACTGTCGCTTGGCAAACGCCGCGGCAAACTGATTCAAAGCATCATACTTGCTCATCGACAATACTTTACGGAACTCAAGATGCGTCACCAGGCAATACAAAGACACTTCCAGGAAACTGAGCTGTCTCTGGCTTGGCAGTTCCGCAAGTACCTGCGATGCATGTCGGTCGAGCCATTCAACGCTGTTGATTAACCCAGTACGATACTTCGCAACAAACTTGTTCTCTGCTTCCACTTTCGCAGAAGTCGCCATTACTAAGGTGACTTCTGTGGCCATGGCTTGCAGGGTTAATTCCTGTGCATTGGCCAACAGTGGTTTATCAAATTGTTCCGGCCACACAATAACCAAGTTCTTGGACGACCGCCGTGCTAACTCGTGACAGATATTCAATGATCCAAACCATTCGTCCCTTTCAGTATGTAAGATAGGAATTCGCAATGCAGGATTACCCGCATACGCTTCAGTGGACGATGACATGAGATCGGGAACAATTTGAAAGTGATAAGCAATATCAAGTTCAGTCGCGAAGATTCTCACCACGCGTGTGAAGTGCGAACTTGATCGACCCGTGATTGTGAGTTGAGATTGGCTCATGAGTTATTACTTCTTACAATGTCTGCTTCAATTTTTCCGTCCAATTAAACCAAGATGAGTAAATCCAAATCCTTGTAAATACTTAAGCCCATAACCAAGCGCACGATCAAAGCCGATATGCGCGAACCAGATCATTCCTGCTGTAGATGCTGCTGCTGATGACAGCCACAATCCACCGAGCAAACATATTACCGCACCAATTGAAGAATGCATCAGATTATAAGCAATGGCACCAAAACGAGGTCCAGCAAGATAACCAGCAAACGCGATATCTGGAACCAGAAAGAAGACAAAAAATATTTTCCAACCTACTCCGAATCGAGCATAGGCAGCCAATGACAGCACGAACATTGCAAATCCTTCTGCTCGCAGTATGATTCGTATATAACCCGTTGTGATGCCTGACATGTGACGCTCGATTATCAAAATTTGTCGTAGACATTGTAAGGTGATTACTAAGCCTCGTAGCACCCTCTTTACATCAGCGCAGTATTCTAATTCATCAATTGAATTTACTACGCCTTACTTACTAGAGGTTCGCTTTGAACGTGACGGCTTAGATCGATTTGCCGAAGTTTTCTTCTTATTACTCTGGAAGCCTGCAACTCTGATTGCCTCACGAGCCAATAAAACAAGTTGTTCCTGATCTTCAATCAATTCCGCCGGCACGGCATAATATTTTTTGACTTGTACTCGGCCTTTCTTGGTGAGATACGAGAAGCAACCGCTGCCCATCTTTTCGTATTTCTCACGCGTTGAATCGTCAACCACGAAATACAATGAGTTACCCATGATCATCGCAAACTGGACGCCGTCAGCTGATAGACCAGTACCACCAAAGAATCGACCATCTGATACGCCGGGTAATGACGCGAGTTAATCCATCACGAAATTCACATAATCGCTAGAGCTAGCAGTCATCATTGTCTCCGCATCTAATGCGATTCATCGAATGAACAAGATTAAACAATCCTTATGCACTGACTATCTTCAATACTCGTTGTGGCATGGCAATGCCGTAACCTTGCGCGTAGTCAACGCCGATGCTGCGTAACATATCGATGAGCTCTTGGTTCTCGGCAAACTCCGCGATGGTTAACTTGCCAGTGAGATGACCAATTTCATTGATGGAACGTACCATCTCGCGATCAATAGGATCATGCAATAGATCTTTGACGAAGCTGCCATCGATCTTGAGGAAATCCACAGGGAAGTGTTTGAGATAACCGAAAGATGATAGACCGGTGCCAAAATCGTCGAGTGCAAAACGACAGCCAATTTCTTTCAGTGCTTGGACAAAACGATTGGCTTGACTGAAACTGGCAACCGCTGCAGTTTCAGTAATTTCAAAACAAATTTTTCTTCCATCAATACCACTGCGATGAAATTGATCAATGACGAATGGCAAAAACTTATCATCGCCTAAACTTTGTCCGGACAAATTAATGGAGCACATTGCCAGCTTTTCACGCTCATCCGCTTCGGACACCAACCAGCGAAATGCATTTTCAATCACCCAACGATCGATGCTGGGTGTAATGCCATAACGTTCGGCCGCCGTAATAAATTGATCAGGTGCAATAATTTTTCCTTGCTCGTCGCGCATGCGAAGCAGTAATTCATAATGCAGGCCAGGCTCGTGACGTTGCAATGGCAGAATCATCTGTCGAAATATTTCGAAACGACCTTCTTCAAGCGCGTTGCTGATACGTGCAGCCCATTGCATCTCGCGACGCCTGCGCATCAAGTCCAAATCATTTTCCTGAAAGCTGTAAATGCGATTACGTCCGGCTTCTTTTGCCGCGGCACAGGCAGAATCAGCTGCAGAAAGAATGCCTGCCACATCATCATTGTCCGCCGTGATCGGCACAACACCAATGCTGACACCAAGACGGAAGGTGCGTTCTTCCCAATTGAAACGATATTCACGTACTGCTTCACGAATGGCTTCTGCCATCCGCATGGCTTCTTCCATACTGCAGGATTCAAACAAGATACCGAATTCATCACCGCCCAGCCGCGCAACGGTATCGCGCCATCGTACTTTAGATTTAAGTAGAACGCCTACTTGCCCCAACAAAGAATCACCGGCGTTATGGCCGCAGTTATCATTGATGATCTTGAACTGATCAAGATCGAGATAACACATGGCACATGAACCTTCTCGTGCACGTGCGCCTTTAAGCGCGTGCGCCAATCGCGATTCAAACTCGCGACGATTGACCAAGCCAGTAAGAATGTCATGACTGGCGTGATACGACAGCTTGCGATTAAGTTCGCGACTTTCACTGACGTCGTGAAACACCAATACGCCGCCGGACACTGCACCGGCCCCGTCACGAATGGGAGATGCACAACTTTCAATATATAACTCGTTACCGTCGCGACGAATTAGCAAGGTTGGTCGTACCGACTTAATAGAATGACTGCGTCGCATCGCAACACATAACGGATTTTCCAGAGGCTCACAGGTTTCTTCATGGAAGCCACGAAACACTTCATCAATTAAACGCCCCATGGCATCGGCAA
>JAICKZ010000338.1 GCA_025927665.1 Steroidobacteraceae bacterium
AATTTTGATCGCCACGCGAATGGGCATCATAGTCCTGATAGAAACTGGGTACGGTAATGGTGCCCACTTTGATTTCTTTTCCATCGCGTTTGATGGTACGAATGGACTTTTTGGCAGCTTGTGCTTCAAGTGTAATTTTGCTGCGCTTGAGCGTGATCACCTTCTCAGGTGAGCCTGGTGTCGCGCCTGCAGGCATAATTTGTAAACGTACAAAAGTACCTTCCTTGCCTCTAATCAATTGCACAACATCGTCGAGTCGCCAACCGACAACGTCAACCAGTTTGCCATCCTTGCCTTCAGCAACACCGAGAATGCGGTCATTGGCATTAATCAATCCACTGCTTGCCGCCGAGCCACCTGCTAACGTGTTTTGCACCACGACGTAATCATCAATCAGTTGCAGTGACGCACCTATGCCCACATAGGAAAGGCTCATTGCAATTTTGAATTCATCCGAATTGCGTGGTGACAAATAATTGGAATGTGGATCGAACACATGCACCAACGAATTGATGAATAACTCAAAGATGTCATCGCTGGTGACCTTGTCCAGATTCTTAAGTGCCCGCTCATAACGTTTAGTGAGCAGATCACTGGCTTCAGTCCATGATTTACCTGTAAGCATCAGCGACAGTGCATCGCTTTTTACACGCTTACGCCACAACTCATTCAACTCATCGGTGGTTTTTAACCACGGAGCTTTGCTGCGGTCGAATTCAAAAGTTTCTTTTGAACTGAAATCCAAAGGCGTTTTAAGAACCGATAGCGCATAGTTGAGTCGTTCACGTGAGCGCGTTTGCAATCTATTGTAGATGGTGAAGACCGGGTCCAAAGAGCCATTGAGCACCGCATCGTCTAGCTGATACCGTACACGCTCAAACTCTTGAATGTCGCTGGCCAGAAAATAGCTTCTTGCTGGATCTAATGCCTCAATGTAGCGATCCAATGTGATGGACGAAATCGGATCATTGATCGGAGTCTGACGATAATGTTGGTGTTCAATTACATTGCTGACCAGCTTGCTGACGCGACGTTCGCGATCAGTGGGCTCGTAAACACCGGCGGTACTGGCAGAGGCAGTGGTGATGGCATTGTGTGCCGCATCGCTAGCACCGAGCAGGAAGGCGATGGTGACGATAGTTGCTAGCCACAACCCATGGCGTGCTGATAAAAACTTGTATTGGTCGAAAAAACGCATTGTTTGCTACACTCAGATACGTTGAAAATACATCGGATATACGTTGTAACTAAAAACTAGAAACTTGGTAGGCAGAGTAGAGGCGCAGATAACGGCAATCAAGCGAATTAGTGCAGATTCATGTATTTTTTGTTGAGTTCAGACAGATATTGAGGTGATTTAATGAGTCCATTGGCAGTTCTGACGGCAATCATTCTTGGCTCCGCTATTGCGATTGGATTCGGATTGTGCACGGTATGGGTGTTGGCGTTTCTGCTTAAGGGAGAATCAAAACAACTGGCCGGTGAAGTGCTAACGTTACCGTTGTATTGTGGTTTGTTTATTGGGCTAGCGGCTATTGCTACGGGTGCGATGATTGGCATTTATAAAAAACGTTCTTGGCAGTGGTGGGCACAGATCGCCATGTGGTCGATGGTCGGCCTGTTGTTCATGATTAGCTGGAAGCGCTAGTTTGGTCTTGACAAGTAGCTTCTTTTTTTGACAACAGTGTAAAAAGCTTGTGTACCGGATCAATACCATTGGGCAGCATTCCCAATATTAATCTAAGCATGTATATAAGTAATAGTGGACCGACAGCTAGTATCCATGCCGAGATATGTGAGCTGGCAAGATCATGTGCATAGTCAGAATAAAATGCACCCATTCCAATGCTTGAACCTTTATAGATGCCAAACAATTGCGAACCCACAATGTAAATAATACCGGGCAACAGCAGTAACCCTATTAACAGGCTGCCCAATATCCAGATAAGTTCCTGCGCAAGCCAGGCCCTGCCGGGCGGTGATGGTTCGGTCATGCTAATGTAGTCCGGTTTAAAGTTATGCTGTCAACAATGGTGATGTCACAAGTTTGAAGTCATTTCAGTACACACGTCGTATCATAACATGCACTTCTCGCGACCTTTAAAATTGAAGAGCTACTTACATGTCCGAAAATGAAACTTTGAAGCCCTTACGTGCCGCGGTGATTGGCGTTGGATATCTGGGAAAATTTCACGCGCAAAAATATCGTGATCTGCCTGGAATAGAACTGATCGCGGTGGTTGATACCGTGTTTGCTGCGGCGCAGGCGGTCGCCACTGAATTGGGTGTGATGGCGCTGGATAATTATGAAAAATTATTTGGCCAAGTGGATGTAGTGAGTGTGGTCGTGCCAACACCTTTGCATTTTGCGG
>JAICKZ010000231.1 GCA_025927665.1 Steroidobacteraceae bacterium
ACCTATGGAGACTTTCAAGGATGGTAAACTCATTTGTCAGAGCAAATTGATTAACTGAATTTGATCTGACAGTCACCACTAAATCCAGTAACTGTTAGATTAGATCTGAACTTCTACACCTTATTGATACGGATTACATTTGTCGGAAGGTCATCTGTCTGCATTCGCGTCTAGTATGTCGTTAACAACTTGATATGCTGAAATGCAGATCAGAGACAGTACTAACATCAAGCACAAGTATGATATTCAAAATACGATCAGTGGTTTGCCTCCTCGCGATATCAATCGCACCCGGATTGGCTCATGCCGATGTCGTCGCTGACTTCGAAGTATTCAAAAGCCTAGTCGGCAAGTGGTCGATCCAGTCTGGCGACAAGCCGCTCGCAATCGTCATGACCTATGATGTGGGATCTAAGGGATCGATTGTCACCGAACAATTCGGCAAGGAATTTACCGTCATCCATCGAGAGGATGATGCTCTAGTGATGATCTACTTTTGTAACGTCGGGAATCAACCTCGTCTGCGCTTGCAACCCAATACTGAAACCGGAACATATCGCTTCGAAATGTACGACATCAGCGGGCTAAAGACGTCCGATGAGTCGCATGTGCAGCGAATCATCTACCACATTGTTGGCAAGGACTTGATCAAATTAATGATCATCTGGAGCAGAGGTACAGATGAGAACGAGGAAACCTATACGCTCAGACGTCAATAGTCGCTTGACTACCCTCTGGGTCGTCGTAGTCGATTTAGATTCTGTCTTTAAGTTTCTACATCTCACTCACAATGATGATCACCATCATCCACATCGCTAACGGAGAGGGATCACTTTAAATGTTTTTACAAACATATTCCGCACATTGCTTTGCATGTGCCATTGCAATCAGATGGCCGCCATCCAGCAACAGATCAACTTTGGCTGGAACTGGAATAACCCAATCATGTATTCCATGAATACGATGAATTTTGGTTTTAGTATCAGACAGTCCTTGCCACTTGAAAATCGCATTACACATTGCACGGATAAATGAAGAGTCGGCATCCGAAAACATCTGCATCAGTTCGTTATTTATTTTTCTTGCTGATGCCGTCAGCAAATCAATCGGTGTAATCTTCACTAATGAGTGCAGTGCTGCAAGCATGTGGCTGACTTCATATTTGTCGACGGCACTGCCGACCAAAAATAGAGCGGGTATCTCTCGAATCTTGGTGATTTCACATGCCACCATTCCGCCCAATGATGAGCCAATCAGAATATCACCATCGCAAATATTGCAAGCTGCGCACATTGATTTAGCAACTTCAGCAAGAGATTGTTCATCTTGATAGCTGCTCCAATCGTGAGCAATAAAGTTTGGTAGCGAAAGCCAATCATCTCGATACATCCGATGATCGGCTCCCATACCAGGTAACGCATGAATCATAGAAATATCATGACTCAATTCATTGATAATTGCTTACTTAGGAAACTATCCATTGTCGTAAACATTCTAATGCTCACCTACTGGCGCGATAAGTGATAAAAAACCTAACCCCATCAATATAGATCTATTTTTCATACCTGCACTCCTTATTAATTATCTAGTACGATTTCCATTAAAAATACGCTTTTAATTTCCTACAATCTTCATCACGATATCAATACGACGATTGCGTGCACGACCTGTTTCGTTGTCGTTGCTGGCGATGGGTCTGGATTTTCCATAGCCCACTGCGGATATCTTCTCGGCATTGATACCTAAATTTGAAATTAAATATTGCCGTACTGCATCGGCGCGATCTTGTGACAACAACAACATCGTAGAGTCGTTGCCTTGACCGTCGGTATGTCCTTCAACCACCAGCGTTGCATCTGGAAATAACTTGAGCGCATCACCAACCTTGGCCAGCACGGGAAACGCATCGGGCTCAATGGTGCTTTTCCCGACGCGAAATTTGATTGCAGTCAACGACATGATCAAGTCATTGCTCTGACGATACACTCGTCCTTCATCCGCACTGAACATGGCTTCTATTTTCGCAACATTATCGCGTAAGCGCTCTTGTGCACTCAATTGCTTTTGCAATTCCAGTCGTTCCACAGACTCGCCACCGAGTTTGGTTTGAACCTGTTTTATTTCAGCCGTTAACGAAGCGATTTGATCATCGCGATCATGTACTAATTGACGCAGTGAGGTTAACTGGCGTTGTTGCTGCGCAATTTTCTCACCCAACTCCTGCATAGGTTGTAAATAACCTTGATCAAAACGCGGTTCCATATTCAGCTCGACCGCAAGTTGGCGAATGGACTGTTCCCAATCTAGCATGACTTGCTCAATGCCCTGTTGCTTGATGTTGTCTTTTTGTAGTAGCGGCGCGATTTGTTCACGCAAGTAATTTGCATGTTTTGCTTCGTACATTGCCTGCGATATCAGCTGCTTTGGAACCGTGCTGTCGTATCGATTGCGGCTAATCTCCTGATCTGCTTGTGCAAGATACTGCTTGGCTGCCGCCAAAGAACGTGGTGCAAAATCCGCGGTCTTTGCCAGATCGTCTTGCGCGATTAATGCGCGCGCTTCGCCGAGCAAATTTTCCTTGATGGCCGCCAACTCGGTGTCACGAAACAATACTTCTGCTTCAGAACCCTTGCGATGGGCACCTTCATTATCTTTGTGTTCGATACGATCAACTGCATCGCGAAAGCGTGCATCCGCCGTTTGCCATGCCTCGCGCGCATATTTGGGGGCCTCTGCTTTCAATGCATCATCGCGCGCACTAATGACCGACGCCAGCTCATTGCGACTAACGGCTGCAAATTGCTGAGCTTCCTTAAGACTTTGTTCAGTCAATTTGAGCTTGTCTTCGATTTGTTCCGGCTTGCGTCCCTTATCGAAATCTTTTTCTGCGTCCTGTAATTGAGATGCTGCGCGATCAAATGACTTGAATGCCAATACGTCGACTTGATCTTTACGTGCCTGATCCATTTCGGTGTGAATGTTCTTGAAAAAGTCAGTTCTGGCATCCTGCGCGTATGTTGTTTGCATAGCCGCGATGCATATCAATAACACAACAGTTCGGACAATCAATCGCATAGCGAACCTCAAACCAAATCATTCAAAGTAAATTTCATTACATATCCTCTTTATGAGGATGGCCTTTTTGTTTTTGCCAACGCTTTAGCTTAAAGTGTAGCGAGCGAAATTAGTTGATGCACAACCGGAGCACAGGAACCGGAGTGTATATTCCAATACATGAGGATTCCGAGCACCGTATGGGCATCAAATTAATGAGCGCAGTAGCTTTAAATTAAAGCATCATCACGGTCGCAATTGCCCACTACCACGCACCACATACTTATAGCTGGTCAGCTGCTCAACACCTACCGGTCCACGTGCATGAAATTTATCGGTAGAAATGCCAATTTCTGCGCCCATGCCAAACTCGCCGCCGTCGGCAAACTGAGTCGACGCATTGTGCAACACAATTGCACTGTCAACGTTTGCCAAAAAATGCTCCGCATGCTGCGCATTACTAGTGACAATGCATTCAGTATGCGCTGAACCGTATTTATCGATATGTGCGACTGCACCATCTACACCATTCACTATTTTTGCAGCGATGATGGAATCAAGATATTCGGTATACCAGTCGTCTTCACTGGCAACAGTAACGCGCGAGTCCAACTTCTGGATGTATTCATCGCCACGTACTTCACATCCTGCGTCCAACAGGGTACGAATGACAGGAACAATCAATGCATCACCGGCTGACTTATCAAACAACACGGTTTCGGCAGCACCGCAAACTCCAGTGCGTCGTAACTTGGCATTCTTGACAATTTCTCGTGCCATATTGACATCGGCATCGCAATCAACATACACATGACAATTGCCTTCGAGATGTCCGATAACCGGTACGCGTGCATCTTGTTGTACACGTTGAATCAAACTCTTGCCACCGCGCGGCACAATCACATCGATGTAATCCGCCATGCCAGCAAGCATGTAACCGACCGCAGCACGATCCGTAACCGGTACTATTTGAATTGCCGTTTCTGGCAAGCCAGCAATTTTGAGTCCCGCAATCAAACATGCATGAATGGCACGACTGGAGTAATGACTCTCTGAACCACCACGCAAAATTACGGCATTGCCAGACTTTAAACATAGCGCACCGGCATCGGCGGTGACATTGGGACGACTTTCATAAATGATACCGATCACACCCAGTGGCACACGGATGCGCTGTATCTTCATGCCATTGGGTTGTGTCCATTCGGCGATAAGTGTATTGATGGGATCGGTCAGTTGCACAATGTCTTCGATCCCTTTGGCCATTGCTTCGATACGTTTTTGATCAAGCAATAAACGATCCAGCAATGCAGCACTTAAATTACGTTCGCGCGCCGCACTCATATCTTTGTGATTGGCGACAAGAATTTCATTCGTTTGCGCGCGCAATGCTGCTGCCATTGCTTGTAATGCTTGATTCTTGGAATCGGTTGTGACTTGCGCAAGCACACGCGATGCTGCAACGGCAGCGCGACCAATGGGTTCCATGATGGAACCGATCTCTGCAATGGTCATTTCTGTTGAAGCGGTACTGGATGCGGACATAAAAATTCTTGAATTCGAAAAGCCGTCAGGTCAATTTGGTAATCACCAGATCATCGCGGTGAATCATTTCATCACGGCCACGATAACCAAGTAAAGCCTCAATCTCATGAGACTGACGACCATGAATACGTTCAGCATCTTCACTGGAATAAGCACACAAACCACGCGCAATCTCAGTTCCTTCGATGCTTCGAATCAATACTGCATCACCGCGTTCGAATCTGCCAATTACTTTTATGATACCTGCAGGCAATAAACTTTTACCGCGCGTTAACGCAGCCAACGCGCCTTTATCAATAATCAATTCGCCCGCTGGCTTCAACGATCCTGCAATCCATTGCTTGCGAACCGTGGTGGGATTTTCGTCGGGATAAAACCAGGTGCAACGCGCGCCTTGTTCCAAGCGCTTAAGTGGATGCAGCTCTTTGCCCAACGAGACGCACATATGGCATCCGGCGGTCACTGCAATTTTTGCCGCGGCGACTTTGGTTGCCATACCACCAGAACCAACATCGGATGAAGCACCACCTGCCATGGATTCGATTTCTGCAGAGATACCATGAACTTCAGG
>JAICKZ010000220.1 GCA_025927665.1 Steroidobacteraceae bacterium
AAACAACAGATCACGTTAGGAATGATTGCGAACATCGCCGTCAGTGATGGACCGCCGATGATCAGGACTGAAAACGCGCGTATCTCTAGCTGGGTATACATCAATGTTCACGATCGCGACTTGGTGGCCGTGGTAAAAGATCTGCAATTGGCAATTAAGAAAATTGCACTAAAGCCGGGAATGAGCATTGCCTATTCTGGTCAATTTGAATATGTGCAACGCGCGAATGCGCGCTTGATTGTTATCGTGCCTGCTACGCTGTGCATTATCTTTGTATTGTTGTTCTTTATTTTTAAACGACTTGATGAAGTAGCATTGATCATGATGACGTTGCCATTTGCATTAACCGGTGGCATTTGGTTCTTGTATTTTCAGGATTACAACTTATCCATTGCAACAGGCGTGGGATTTATTGCTCTGGCCGGCGTTGCCGCAGAGTTTGGTGTTGTGATGTTATTGTATCTGAAGCAAGCATTACTTATATATCAACGTAATGGTTCTACGCTTACAGTGGATGCGCTGGACAATGCTATTCGCGATGGTGCGGTGCTGCGTGTACGACCCAAAGCCATGACGGTGGCGGTGATCATTGCCGGACTAATTCCTCTTTTTATCAGTATGGGCGCAGGATCAGAAGTGATGACGCGTATTGCGGCGCCGATGGTAGGCGGTATGATTACCGCACCGTTGTTGTCAATGTTGGTGATTCCTGCAGCGTATCGATTGATGCTTGGGCGTAGACAATAATTCGTTCATTAGAACCATCAAACGCAACGCATTCAGAGTACAATCACTATATTAAAACGTCCTTCCTATATGGGAAGGACGCAAGTTAGAAGCAAGTTACTTGAGCTTCGCACAAACTATATCAACGCCAGCAGCAGTTGATCGTACTTAGAATGCATGATCAAATGCGACTTCGCCTTGCACTGCCACTTGATAGGCAGAGACACGACGCTCAAAGAAGTTTGTCAGCTCTTGTACATCTTGCAATTCCATGAAAGGAAATGGATTACGTGCATGATAGCGAATCGGCAAACCTAATTTCATGAAACGCTGATCGGCAACATATTCAAGATACTGTCGCATCTCGATACGCGTGAGTCCGACCACGCCGCCTGATAACACATCTTCTGAAAATTGTGATTCGCACTCTACCGCGTCTTCGATCATGGCCGTCACTTGCGCTGCCCAGTTGGCGTCGAATAAATGTGGTTCTTCGCGTCGTACTTGATTGATCACTTCATAAGCAAAGGTCATGTGTGCGCTTTCATCGCGAAACACCCAATTGGTGCCCGCTGCCAATCCTGGCAATAGACCGCGCGAACGCAGAAAATAAACATAGGCGAAGGCACCGAAGAAAAACAAACCTTCGATACAACTCGCAAAGCAGGTGAGATTAAGCAGGAAGCGACGTTTATCGGCTTCTGTTTCGATACTACCTAAAGCAAATACTTCATCGGTCCAGCGTTGACAGAATTCTGCCTTACGTCGAATCGATGGAACATTTTCAATCGCTGCAAACGCCTGTGCGCGACGTGCTGGATCGGGCACATAGTTATCAAGCAAGGTGAGATAGAACTGAATATGCAACGCTTCTTCATACAATTGACGTGACAAGTACATTCGTGCTTCGGGTGCATTGATGTGACGATAAAGGCTAATTACCAAGTTGTTGGAGACAATCGAATCACCGGTGGCGAAAAAAGCCACCAGACGTTCAATTAAATGACGATCAGCGGCAGTCATGCGTTGTTGCAGATGACCGAGATCAATCTGAAAATCAATTTCTTCCACTGTCCAGGTGTTCTTGATGGCATCACGATACATCTCATAGAAGCGCGGATAGCGCATCGGCCGCAAAGTCAGATCAAAGCCTGAATCCAACAGACAAGGTTTTTTATCGGACACAATAGTTGTATTCATTATTGGCAGGCCTCACAAAGTTCTGGATTTTCAAGCGAGCAAATCACCGCATCGGTATCGTTAATTTTTTCAGCTGCTGCCGTCACGGTGGTCTTGGTGATATGAGTTGCAGGTCGCGAGCGTAAGTAGTAAGTGGTTTTCAAGCCGCGTTTCCAGGCATACATGTACATGCTGGACAGTTGGCCAATGTTGGGATTGGCCATGAATAGATTAAGTGATTGGCTTTGATCAATGTATGCCCCTCGATCCGCAGCCAGATCGATCAAGGCACGCATTGGCAACTCCCATACAGTGCGATAAATTGCACGCAGTTCTTCGGGCAATTCTGTCATGGCTTGAATGGAGCCATCAGCAAGTTTGATGGCGTTACGCGTTTCATCAGTCCACAAACCAAGTTGTTTCAATTCATCAACCAGGTAACGATTGATTTGCAGAAAGTCACCTGACAGTGTTTCGCGTTTGAACAGATTAGACACCTGTGGTTCAATGCATTCATAACAACCAGCGATAGAAGCAATGGTGGCGGTCGGTGCAATGGCGATTAGCAAGCTATTGCGTAGACCATGAGCTTTGATCTCTTCACGTAACTCTTCCCATTTAAATTCAGCGGAAGACCCCGTAGAAGGTTTGACACCCCATGCATCGAATTGCAATTGCCCTTGTGCGGCACGTGTATCGGCAAACGTATCGTGAGGACCTTGTTCACGTGCTAATTCCAATGACGTACGCAACGCATTAAAGTAAATGGTTTCGGCAATGCGTGTTGAAAGCTTACGCGCTGTATCGCTATCAAAAGGCAAACGCATTTTGAAAAACACATCTTGCAAACCCATAACACCCAAGCCCACTGGACGCCAGCGCATATTGGAAGAGCGTGCTGTCGATATGGGATAAAAATTGAGATCGATGACGCGATCAAGCTGGCGAATTGCCACTTGCACAGTGTGCGCAAGCTTTTCGAAGTCAAAGCCAGTTGCACACAGGTGTCGCCCTAAGTTGATTGAACCTAGATTGCACACTGCCGTTTCATCATGGCTGGTGACTTCAAGAATTTCCGTACATAAATTGGATAGATGTACCGTGTGACCAGGCTTGGCCGTTTGATTGCAAGCGCGATTCGCCGCATCTTTGAAAGTCATCCAGCCATTGCCGGTGTGTGCGAGGGTGCGCATCATGCGTGCATATAAATCACGGGCGCGAATGGTTTTTTTGGCGATGCCACGTGCTTCAGCTTGTACATACGCGTTATCAAAATAATCGCCGAATAAATCTGGTAATTCGGCCACATCCTTAGGATCGAATAACGACCATGATGCATCTGCTTCAACGCGTCGCATAAATAAATCAGGAATCCAATTGGCCAGATTCATGTGATGCGTGCGTCGACCTTCATCGCCGGTGTTATCGCGTAGTTCAAGAAACGCTTCAATGTCTGCATGCCACGATTCCAAATAGGCACATGCGGCACCTTTGCGTTTACCGCCTTGATTCACTGCCGCTACCGAAGAGTCGAGTGTCTTTAACCAAGGCACGACGCCATTGGATAATCCATTGGTCGCGCGAATCAATGATCCTTCGGAGCGTACCCGATGCCAAGCCACGCCAATGCCGCCAGAGAACTTGGATAACAATGCGATATCCTTATACTTGTCGTAGATGGACTCGAGTGAATCTTGAGGAGAGTCGAGAAGAAAACAACTCGATAATTGTTCATGACGTGTGCCAGCGTTAAATAAAGTGGGCGAGCTGGCAATGTAATCAAGCGATGAGAATAATTGATATAGCTCGATGGTCTCAGGTACATCAATACTGAGCGAAGCCGCAATACGCATCCAAAAATATTGCGGGCTTTCCATTACATGACGACGCGTTGGATGCTTTAACAGATAACGATCATACAACGTCCGCATGCCGAAATATTCGAAGCTTTGATTGCGATTGATATCAATGGCGTCGTTGAGTTTACGCGCGTTGGCCTCGACAAAGCCAAGTACACGTTCGTTGATCAGACCCACATCAAAGCCTAAGCGAATGGATTGTGAAAACGAATAGACACCCAACCCTTGTACTTCTTTATCGATGAATGCGGATAACAAGCGTGCGGCGAGTTTGGAATGTTCAGGCTCTTCGACCATGAACGATGCAGCAGTGCGAATCGACAACTCATCAAGTTCGCGAGTGGTTGCACCATCGTAAAGACCTGCAATGGTCTTCAATGCAACTCGCATGGGGTCCACTGCACTCAGTCCATCACAACAACGCGTTACTGCGCGGACAATCTTATTGACATCGACGGGCTCATGATCACCACTGCGCTTGGTGACGCGCATTTGAGTACGCGCTGTAGGTGGTGCCGTTAACTTGAAGCTCGGTTGTTCCGGAACCGGTAACGGTTTATGTGAAGGCGGTTTGTGCAATGCGATGTTATTCATCATGTGTCCCCATATTCGATCAATTAGTTGCTATAACTGGCCACTAACCGGACTGAGGGAACGCAACACAAATGAAAACAAGCAGGCTTTCGCAATGAAAGCAGCGAAATTTCCAAGCGTGACGTGCGCTCCCAAGAGCGTATAGGTTCATCACGATGGAATAAAAAGCAGAAGAGCGAATAAAAATCGCCTGGCACTGCTGTCAGTTCCTCCCGAGAGAACCCGCGTCGACCGTGCTTATTGCTTGATAATGCAAGGCACGGGTTACGGCAGGTCTTCGGACTTTCGGGCGGCGGTGAATAATTTCACCGTTGATCTACTGCGTCGCTTCCCAAGCTTTTAAAAGCTCAGTGCTGATGACGTTTCGTTCCCGATTACCGCTGCTGGGCAGTTCTGGATTTGGCATTGGTTAACGTATGCATTAACTGAGGCCGCACCAGATTCCCTCTTAGTCCTGACATGTTGTGTCAGGAACCGCAACGGCACACAAGATATTGTGTTTTTCCGATCGAGTCAATTAGGCTTTTCTATCGGTAATAAGTTCTGGCTGTCTAGCCAGGTTTATAAAGGCCCGAAGATAATCAATATTGACATCCATTTCGCGGGCACCTAGAAATATTTGTTTAGCAATACCCGCAGGTCCCAGGCGAAGCGGCACTATCTCCATTCTGGTGGCATATTCTTCCACCAACCAACGAGGCAGTGCGCCGACACCTCGGCCACTTGCGATCATCTGTAACATGATGTCAGTGGTTTCAATCATCTTATGCCGCTTAGGAGTGATACCGGCTGGTATCAAAAACTGTGTGTAAATATCGAGTCGATCAATCGCCACGGGATAAGTGATCAGCACTTCATCTGATAAGTGTGTTGGTTGCACATAGGAATGATGAGCAAGTTTGTGCAGCCGACTTACAACAAGAACTTGTTCGTAATCAAACACAGGCTCAAAGCGTAGACCGGGTTTATACAGCGGATCGGGCGTGACTAGTAGATCAATCTCGTAACTGAATAAAGCGCCGATACCGCCAAATTGAAACTTCTGCTTCACATCGATATCCACATCGGGCCATTGACCCAGATAAGGCGATACCACCTTAAGCAACCATTGATAACAAGGATGACACTCCATGCCAATTCGCAAACTACCTCGTTC
>JAICKZ010000143.1 GCA_025927665.1 Steroidobacteraceae bacterium
CGCTTCGCGCGCGAAATCCTGAGATTGAAATATTGATTTATGTCGATGCCGCCAGCGATCGAACCGCGGAGTTATTGGTGCCTTACGCAGATCAAATTTATTTGCATGTATCGCCAAAGCGATATGGAAAAACACACGGTATGAATTTGCTAGTGGCGAAAACCCAAGCGCCCTACATATTGTTTACCGATGCCAATGTGATGATTGATCTGGACGCGATAGAAAATTTACGACGTTACTTCAGCGATCCAAGAGTGGGTTGTGTGTGCGGCAACTTGTTATATACCAACGGTGCGGAATCCGTGACCGCGGCAACTGGCTCGTTGTATTGGAAATTGGAAGAGCGCATCAAAGCGTTTGAACAGGCAACCGGTTCGGTGATGGGAGCAGATGGTTCGTTATTCGCTATTCGTCATTATCTCCATCACGCACCACCTGATCATATTATTGATGACATGTATGTATCGTTCCGTATTCTCTGCGATGGATATCGCATTGTGCAGGCGCACGATGTGAAAGCGTATGAAAGATCAGTCACGATTGCGGCAGATGAATTTAAACGCAAAGCACGCATTGCATGCCAGGCATTTAATGTACATCGCTTATTGTGGCCGTTGCTCAAAAAAATGGACACGCTCACTATTTACAAATACATATCGCACAAATTGCTACGTTGGTGGAGCATTTATTTTTTAGCCGCAAGTTTGTTATGCATTGAGTTGGGTTTATTGGCGGCGCAATTGCCTGGTGTGGCGATGATGTTGTTAGCATTGACTGTGTTGACACTCTGGCTTGGCAAACGCAGTGCAATGACGCCATTTGCTCAAGTGGTGGATATATTACTCAGCTTATTGGGTGCAGGCATTGGTGTTTGGAAGTCAATGCGCGGTGAACAGTATCAAACCTGGCAACCATCTAATTCAGTACTAGAACTGAGTTAAATGAGCCTGCAGCCAGAAATTGTTCGGGATATGCAAGGTCCATCAACAGAAGCACGATCAGGTGTCGCTGCTGCCAATGCACAAGCGAGTATTTTGAAAACAACCGTCGCTGGTCTACAAAAACCAGGCTTTAATTATTCCATCAATGCCTTTCGTGGCGTTTGCGTGCTATTGGTGTTTTTTTATCATGTCGTAAATTCTGGCTTATTACATGTTGCAGCGCCAAGCACAATATTGACGACTGCTGTCAGACTGTTCTCAGAATCATGGCGCTATGGTGTCGAGTTATTCTTTATGATCAGTGGCTACGTGATCGTTGCCAGTTTGCGTCGACATCGCAGTATCGGTGCATTCTTACGTGATCGTTGCATGCGTATTTTTCCTGTGTGGATACCCGTTCATATTGGTTTATTCGCAATCGGTGCATTAACCGGCTGGAAAATTTTTCATGATTTGAATGGTCCGCAATTGCTGCTGATATTTTTCTCAAACTTGTTATTGATTCCACCATTGTTGCCGATCCCGGTGACGCATCCGGCTTCATGGTCACTTAGCTACGAATGGTTATTTTACTTAACCGCAGCAGCCGCGTTCGCATTAGCCACCGCACGAAAATCTCCTGTGGTAATGCGTGGACTATGGATGGCATGGACGGTGGTTATCCTAACATTACTGTGCTTGATACCACGTGCACTATTTTTCCTACCAGGTGTCATTGTTGCTTGCGGTTGGTTACCACGTTGGTGGGTATCATTTCGCTGGCCATCACTGAGCATGATCGTATTTTTATTCGCTTGGCGTCTGGTCGATCTTAATTATGCGGAACCAGCGGCCTATTCAATTCTCGCGATTCTCGCAAGCACAAAAATTATCTATATGTTAATCGCATTCACTGCTGGTCTGCATTTGTTTGCCGGCATCAGTGAAGATCGCGGCTCTATCGTATGGTTACGTGGTCGCGCGATTCAGTTTCTTGGCACCGTGAGTTATAGCTTTTATCTATGGCATCCCATTGTCATGTTTGTCGTAAAAAAACTTATTACCACGCATATGCAATCGAGCGTTAATGGCGTTGTCCAAACCATAACTTTCGCGACTGTTTCTTTTGCAGTGGCGCTGGTTATTTCTTGGTTGTCGTATCGATTTATCGAGCAAGGCTTGGCCAAGGCTTTGCGCCGAATTCTTAGCCAACGTGCCGTTGCCAATACGGTGGCAAGTGATACTTCGTTTGCCACGGTGTTACCAGCGAGAATGGAGGGCGGCTAACGATGGTGAGAAAAATTTGTTATCTATGTTGTTTAGTCCTGGTCACAGCACTCTATCCGATTTTGAGTAATGCAACTCAGTTTGGAGTGTACCAAGGCAATGGTTGTGATGGCGCCAAGCATTTACCCACTTTCGTAAATTGGTTCGGGCAAAAGCCAGATTTTGTGATGGATTTTTTTGCAGTCGATTCATGGCAATCGATGATGGACGATGCGAACTGGACAGTACGATGTTGGGCGAAACAGCATATGAAAGTTGTTTTCTCGGTTCCCATGTTGCCACATGGCGATGACACACTGGCGGATGGTGCTGCCGGAAAATTTGACGATCATTTTCGCGACTTGGCCAAGCTGCTGATTAAATATGGTTATGGCGATGCGATCATTCGTCTTGGTTGGGAATTCAACGGTGGTTGGTATCCATGGGCTGCAAAGAAAGATCCTGAAAACTGGGTGAAATATTGGCGACGTATCGTCACTACGATGCGTTCAGTAGAAGGCGCCGCATTTCGTTTTGATTGGTGTTCGGCACAGGGATATCAACAGTTGCCAAGCGCCAGTGTTTATCCAGGTGATGACTATGTCGACATCATTGGCCGCGATACTTACAACCAAACTTGGTCTGCGAATGTTTCAACGCCTGCGCAGCGTTGGAATGATTTGCTGACTCAAGCGTATGGACTAAATTGGTTGCAGCAATTTGCCAAAGAGCATCACAAACCTATTTCAATTCCAGAATGGGCGACGGGTACCAGGCCCGATGGACATGGCGGTGGTGATGATCCTGAATTCATTGCTCGTATGAGTGAATGGATACGTAACAACAATGTTGAATATCACGCTTATTGGGATTATCCAGCTCGGGACTTCAACGGCAAATTATCCGATCAACGTCAACCGCGCGCAGCGACGCAGTTTCTGCGCAGCTTTGGTTCGAGAGATAGCAATCAGAATAATAAGTTTCCCAATGAACGCGAGCACAAGCAATGAACGCAGAAAATTTAGCAATTGAAACTGATGTGTTTGTCGCCCCGCGTGTTCGCTGTTTATGGATATCAAGAGATATACCGTTTCCACAAAATGCAGGTGATCGCATCTATTCTGCGAATCTTGCTCAAGCATTGGCCAATGCAAATTGCGAAGTTCACTTTCTTGGTTACTTGAATGCTGATGCAGTGCAACCACATTCCAATGTCAAATGGTTGCGTGTCAGCGGTAAAAAGCGTGGCAGCATTTCTGCATTGCTAAGCAAGAAACCACACATCGCCGCCATGCATGATACCAATGAGTTCCAACAACTATTGAAACAACAATTAAAAGATTCATGGGACGCAATCGTACTGGATGGCTACGCTTCTGGCTGGGCTTTGCCGCAATGCCTGGAACTGAAACAGAATCTTAAGCGTCGTGCGCCAACTCTTATTTATGTTTCGCACAATCATGAAACATCGGTATGGCGTGCAATGAGTCGTGCAACCAAGCTATCTGTTAAAGGAGTATTGGTGTGGCAAAATTATCTTAAAGTACGCAGGTTGGAACAAGAAATAGTAAAAAATGTTGATGTACTGACGACCATTACAAAAGAAGATGCCCAGGTTTATAAAGCCGATGCAAAATCTAAGTTTCCCATTACGGTGGTACTGACACCGGGCTATACAAGTACGGCTTCGCAAGCCACACGTAATATCACGCAGAACACACCGCGTCATGTCGTGCTGTTAGGATCTTTTCATTGGGCTATTAAACAAGAAAACCTGCGTCAATTGATTGCAGCCGCCGATGAGGAGTTTGCCAAACATAAAATTGTACTAGATGTGATCGGTGATGTTCCTGAGAAGTTACGTGGTGAGTTGTCTGCAACTGCGAAAGCGACTCGCTTTCATGGGTTTGTAACTGATCCGGGTAAGCTTTTGGAGAATGCACGTATTGCCGTGGTACCGGAAGTCGTCGGTGGTGGTTTCAAACTTAAATTTCTTGATTATGTGTTTACGCGTATGCCAGTGTTCTCACTAACCGCTGCATTGGCCGGTGTCCCATCACAATTATCAAAATATATGATATGCAGTTCGAACCTGCATTCACTGGTTGACACCATTGTTCAGCAGATTGATGACGTTGAGACATTGAATGCCTTGCAGATTGGCGCGTATCAAGCCGCCATTCCTTTATTTCGTTGGCAGGATCGCGGTGATGCGCTCGCCAATCAAATTCGCTCATTGCAAAGTTCACATGAATGAAAGAATGAATAAGCCGACCTGGCTGTTTGTGGACGGTGCACAAAACTTCGGTGGCCACGAAGTGATGTTGTTGCGTTGGTTGCAGGAACTGTATGCACAAGATCGGGTGTGCGCGATGTTGCTTGCGCGTGCGCAATCAAAATTGTTTGCACAAGGCTCAGCATATGCACACACAATAGCGTTGCCGATGAACGTGGGATCACAGTCGTCAAGAAATATTTTTAAAATCTTTACGGCAATGATGCGTGACATGCGTACTTTTGTAAGCGCTTATAAAAGAGTGCGTCCCACCTTGGTGATTGTGGCTGAAGGGTGTTTATTAGCTCAAGCAACCTTCACTGTGATGTCTTGGTTGTTGCGCGGTAAAACGATTATTTATGTGCCATTGGTTGAGCCTGCGAAAAACATGGGTTTCGCCAGTGGTCCGTTGCGCGATTGGTTGGTCCGTCATCTGTATCGTCATTTGCCAACAGCATGGTTGACTTTGTCGCCGCCATTGGCAACGCAGCTAGCTGCATGGACTGGCATCAAGCAACCTGTATACGTATTGCCAAATGCATTATCGTCGCAGATTGAGCGCGTGTCGGGGACAAACTCAATTGCGCATCGACCGTTACGCGTATTGGTGTTGGGCCGACTTGATGCACATCAGAAGAACCTTGATAGTTTGCTTGGTTATCTCGCACAACGTCCTCAGCTTGGTCAAGAGATGTGCATCAGTTTGGTTGGCGAAGGTCCCTTCGGTCCACAGATGAAGCAATTTCTTGAAGCCAGACCGACGTTGGCGCGTTGGGTAGTGCTAAAACCTTGGGCAGATACGATTGAGGTAATGACACAACATGATGTGTTATTGCTGGTGTCACGTTATGAAGGAGTACCCCTTGTCGTGCTGGAAGCAATGGCGTTGGGATTACCAGTGGCAACTACGGATTTGCCGGGAGTACGTGATTTAATAGCCGCAGAGTGTCGCTTTGATTTCAATGATTTTGAAAAAGCTTTCACGATCTTGCATAGGCTGTCCTTACCACATCATCGCGCCAAGGTGATCGACGATAATTTAAGAGCCGTATATTCACGTGCATCTGGCATTGAATTTGCTAGATCTGTGCGTAATCTTACTGATGTGTTGATGAAACTCACTGATCGTAACTTGGTCGCCGAAGTCGGCGAAGAGATCGTGGATTCATAGTATTTCGCGGTAAAGAATTTAAGATTAATCGATATTGAACAGGAAACATTATGAGTTATTTAAGTTTGGATAGTAGCGCGCCATCGACATCGCAATCAGCGATTAAGCAAGGACCCAGAATTGTCAAGATCGCCGAGCTGGATACCAGTGTGGTGAGTTTAAACCTGGGTGATCAAATTATTATGGATGCGTCGCGAGCAGTATTGAGAAAGCTATTCCCTGATGCTTTCTACGTTTCATTACCAACGCATGAGTTTTTATTGTGGGAATCTTATCGAGTATTAAAGGATTGTGACTACGTTTTTGTCGGTGGCTCCAATCTGCTTAAGTCCTCGATGATGTGGAACAATCAATGGAAGATCTCGCCCATCGATTTCTTGAAGAGAAAAAGTTGCATATTGCTCGGTTGTGGCTGGTGGCACTATCAAGCGACTCCGGACTGGTATTCAAAGCTGATGCTGAAGAATATTCTGTCCAAAAAACATATGCACGCAGTCCGCGATCAATATTCTTTGCAGCAATTACATGCAGCGAATATTCACAATGTTCTTAATACTGCATGTGTCACGATGTGGGGCTTAAACAAGCAACATTGTGCGACAATTCCATCGCAGCGTGCACCACGTGTGGTCACGACCCTCACTGCCTATAACTCGAATCTGGAAGCAGATCGAGCCACTATTGAATTGATGCTTAAGGAATACGAAGAAGTATTGCTATGGCCACAACAACCCGATGATCTTGCATACGGACTTGGATTGGCTAATGGCGCGGTAAAAGTTATTTCGCCAAATCTTGCCAGCTATACTGAGTTGTTGCGCGACAATCATGTCGATTATATCGGCTCACGTTTGCATGGTGGAATTCGTGCACTGCAAATGGGCAAGCGCAGCTTGATTTTGGCGATTGATAATCGTGCGATGGAAATTACCAGAGATACCAACCTTCCGGTCGTCGCTCGCGGCAATATTTCTGCCATACAACAGTGGATCACCGGCTCTGCGCCGACACAGCTCAATCTTCCTGAGCAGGCCATTGCGTCGTGGATGAATCAGTTTGTTGCGGATCCTAATGCAGCAACGAGGGTTCAGTATGGGAGTTGAACGCGCCCGCGCGTCAAAGTCTCTGCTATGGAGTTGCGTCGATACTTTCAGCCAGACAGGCCTATCCATTGTCGCATTGGTGATCATGGCGCGAGTCATTGATGTCGAAGCGCTTGGCTTGGGGTCATTGGCTATTGTTACTACGCAACTTCTAACCATGCCCATTGAGTTGCTGTTTGCAGACGCGCTCATTCAGCGCCGCGATTTACAATCAAGGCACATCGCGACAGCATTTACGTTTACATTAGTCGTTTCCATTACTGCATCGTTATTACTGATGATTTCCGCACCATGGATTGCTGCACGTTATCAGAAGCTTGAACTCGCTTCTTTATTGCAGGTGTCAGCATTTGCGATTCCGTTTTCTGGAATCACCGCAGTGGCCGGCGCAGTACTGCGGCGCGAACTAAAATTCGCGCCGCTTGCACGTCGTACCGTTATCGGTCGAGTAGGTGGTGTGTTATTGGGCATTGCAATTGCATTGGCGGGTGGCGCTGCTTGGTCACTGGTCGCAATGTACGTGACTTCAATTGTTGTTTCGACTATAGCTTTGTGGACTGAATGGCATGAAAAGCCTGCACTGGAATGGAATCGTACTTCACTTCGCGAACTTTTCAGCTTCGCACTACCCAATATGGTTTCGCAGTTGCTGCTGCTCGGTAATGCCCGATTGTTTGTCATGTTAAGTGGCTTATATTTAAATGCGATAGAACTGGGTCGCCTAAGCTTTGCATTTAGAATTGTGGACGAATTACGTAATACTTTAAGTGCAGCGGCTTCACAACTGGCTATGCCATTGTTTGCACAACGTGCACATGATCGTGTTCAGTTTTCAATTGCATTCAGTGAAGCGACGGCTTTGACTTCAGCCGTGCTATTGCCGTTGTATGCGGGACTTGCAGTACTAAGTCATGATGTTCTTATGGTGGTGTTTGGCGACAAATGGCAGGCGGCAAGCACCACCGTAGAATTGCTTTCAATAGCTGCCATTGTCATTACTTACCGACAGTATTCTGGCGTTGCTGCCAATGCACGCGGCAAACCAGGATTAAATGCATTGGCCAACGCGGTAGTATTGTTTGTCAGCATTCTATTGCTGTGCGCGGGCTGGACAAAAGTTGCAAGTGACGCAGCGCTTATATGGAATGTACGAGCGATCATGTCTCTGGTGGTATCTTTTATTGTTACTCGCATCGTGTTGGAAATGTCATTTTCAACCCAGTTGGAGCCAAGTATTGCTCCTTCGTTAACATCGGCGACAATGTGCGGAGTTTTACTATTGCTTAGATACTTACATGTATTACCACAAAGCGACTCACTGCGTTTAGGCTTGGAAATATTGACGGGTGCGTTAACTTATCTTCTTGCGCTGTGGATATTCTCGCGGCAACTTATTAGAAAGCTTC
>JAICKZ010000067.1 GCA_025927665.1 Steroidobacteraceae bacterium
CACATTGAATCCTTCATCAATCGTTTCAAAGCTCAAGCCAGCAAGGCGCGACAAGCGCAAAGTCGTATCAAAGCTTTAGAACGCATGCAGCGCATTGCACCCGCTCATGTTGACACCGAATTTACTTTTACTTTTCTTGAACCTTACAAACTACCGCGTCCGGTATTGGTGATCGAAGATCAAGCGGCTGGTTATGGCGATCGAGTGATGGTGAATGATATTAATTTCACCATCGCGCCAGGCGATCGCATTGCGTTACTCGGGCACAATGGTGCGGGCAAATCGACAGTCATGAAAATGTTGGCCGGTGAATTACCGGCACTTGCAGGCAAGCGTACCGAAGCCAAAGATATACGCATGGGATATTTTGCCCAGCATCAACTGGAACAACTCAAGACCAATGAATCGCCGCTTGAACATTTGACGCGATTAGGTGGGCCGGTCGCAGAGAAAGCCGCTGAGCTAGAATTGCGTGATTATCTGGCCAGCTTCGGTTTTCGCGGCGATCGCGTATTCGATGCCATTGGGCCGTTCTCCGGCGGAGAAAAAGCTCGCTTGGTCCTTGCATTGATTTCTTATCTGCGACCCAATTTATTATTACTGGACGAACCTACCAATCATCTTGATTTGGAAATGCGTCAAGCATTGGCGCTGGCATTGCAAGAATATCCGGGCGCGGTCGTCATGGTATCGCATGATCGCCACTTGCTACGCACGGTGGTGGATGAGTTCTACATCGTTGCCGATGGTTATGCCAAACCATTTGATGGTGATCTAGAAGACTATGCGAAGTGGAGCATCGAGCATCCCAAAAGTGAAGCTGAACCCATCTTCATTACCACCAAACCCGCTGCAAAAAAACCAAATGAAGATCGTGAACAACGTAAGCGTGATGATGCCGAACGTCGCAGACGCATCGCGCCGTTAAAAACAGAAGTGGATAAACTGGAGCAGCAACTTACAACTGCACAACAAAAGTTGAAAGAAGTGGAAACATTACTCGCTGCATCCGATATTTATTCGCAAGATAATAAACATCGGCTGCGTGAATTGTTGGAAAAGCAAACTGATATCAAACGTGACATGGCGAACATTGAACAAGCATGGATGAGTAAATTGGAATTATACGAACAAGCACTTGCTGAGATTGGCTAAAGAATGGTTCGACAAGCTCACCATGAACGGGGCATTAACATCAACCAGCTATGCGCCGATGATCAGATTCTAGAGATCTGAGTCATTAAACTTTATGGTATAAAAATCTCAATGCGTGACATGATTAATGTCCAAGTGTAAACTTGATTTGCGTCAAAAGAGGGACACAATATGTCAGCTTTATTGAAACAGATTGAAGATCAAGCTCGTGAATTAAATATTGAAGATCGCGCAAAGTTAGCTGAATCCATGCTTGAATCCCTGTGTTCTCCTCTGTCAGAAATTGAAAAGGCATGGGCAGTGGAAATTGAAAAGCGGGTTGCGGCATTCGATCAGGGAGAAATTTCATCCTATGATGCTGAAGAAGTATTTGCGGCGGCGCGTCGTATTCCATAGTGAAGCGCGCAAAGTTTACTTCCCCTGCCCGGCGTGAATTTCTCAAGGAAGTTATTTACTACAACGAAAAGAGCCAGGACTCGGTACTCGCTTTGCTGGTGCAATTGAAGTAGCCACCGCATGAGCTCTTGCTTTTCCGCTTACAGGATCTGTCGCATCAAATAATACACGGCGCGTTTTCGTTAAAGACTTCCCATTTGCTATCATTTATCGTCCAGATCAGATGGCATTGTAATATTTGCCGTTGCTCACCACTCGCGCCATCCAGAGTATTGGCAATGGCGTATTCAAGATCGGTAACAATAAGGCGTTCAAGTGAACCGCAAACTGCACACACCATTGGTGTATCGATAATATAGTTTGCTTGGGGTTTAATTTATCAAACTCGCAAAAATCTGCATATACTCAATCTTCCATCACTTGCTTCCACAATGCGACCACTGCAGTTCGTTCAACAACAAATTCGTCGTCATCAATCACATTGTCGCCACCGGCCAATGACAAATGATGAATGCGTTCGCGATACTTACGATAAATCGATGTCAATGTATCCACCGTAGCTTGTGGAACAATATTTCCTGAAGCCAACGATTCCAGCTGTCGAATGTTGTCAGTGAATAAAATGATTGGTGGATATTCATCCGCCCATTTCAACATCCAGTACTGCACCAGAAACTCAACATCTGCGATACCGCCCGCATCTTGCTTGAGATCAAATTTTCCTGGCTTTGCTTTGGACAATTCATCGCGCATGCGTCGACGCATATTGCGAACTTCTTCGCGTAAAGTTTCACGCTTGATTGCTTGACGCAGTATATCGACACGAATTTGTTCAAATTCGGCAATGACAGTTGCATCACCCGCCACACCGCGTGCACGAATTAACGCTTGATGTTCCCAAGTCCAAGCTTCGTTGCGTTGATATTCATCAAAGCGTTGCAGACCTTGTACCAATAAACCGCCTTTGCCACTGGGACGTAAACGAATATCGACTTCATAGAGCCTGCCTGCACGTGTGTGAGCCGCCAATAGATGAACCAATCGTTGCCCCAATCTTGCAAAAAATACCGCGTTTTCTAGTGTATTTTCGCCATTGGTTTGTTGATACACACCACTTGAATTGTGTAAAAATACCAAATCAAGGTCAGAGCCATAACCCAATTCGATTCCACCAAACTTACCATAGGCAACAACGATGACCGTTGCAGGACGTGCTGTCGCTGGGTCAGCGCCATACATCGGCAAGCCATGACGTTGCAACAACTGCGCCCACGCCATACATAAAGTGGTTTGGACCAGTAACTCTGCAAGATCGGTCAAGCGGTCGCTGACCTTCATCAATGGCAAGTGGCCACTTAAATCTGCAACCGCAATACGGAAAATGGCAATGCGCTGAAATTCACACAGCAATTCCATACTCCGTTCATCGTCACTGGTATCACTATGGTCAATTTTAAACTGCAACTCCGTTGCCATCGAATGACGCGTTGGCACTTCGTTTAACAAGCGTTCATCGATCAATTCATCCAGCAATAATGGAAATGCGGCAATTTGTTCGGCGAGAAATTCGCTTTGTACGCACAAGTTGATTAGCCGTTGCAATGCTTGAGGATGTTCGTGCAACAAGGCAAGATAAACTGTACGACCACCAATTTTCTCGATAATGCGCAACACTCGCGCAAACACCATCTCTTGTTGTGCTTGTTGCGCAATCAAACGCAAAACTTGTGGCACGACCAAATGCAAACGACGTCGACCAGTTTCATCCAGCCGTTGATAATAACCACTGTTGCGAACTTGCAGCATTTGAGTGGTGATATGTTTTGGATCTTGGAAACCCAATTCCTGAATGACATGCCAGCGCTCAGCATCGCTGGTGCTCGGATCTAAAAAGCCCACTAATGCAGTGTCGAAATCATTGGGTTCACTTTCCGCGGCAAACACCACTGCGGCAAACCAACGACTGACGCGCTGACGATGCTCATCCAGCACACTCAATAAATTTTCCCATGTTGCGTAGCCAAGCGACACAGCTAACCGCAACTGCGCGATGGCATCATCTGGTAATTGATGCGTGTTATGATCATTCCATTGTTGCAAACGATTTTCTACTAATCGTAAAAACTGATAAGCACGCAACAACTCATTCACTTGAAACGTTGATAACAATTTGTGATGTATCAGTTGCGGCAACACAGTTTGTAATTCAGGCGACTGCAATTGCCGATCATTTCCGCCTCGCAACAATTGAAATGCCTGCACTATGAATTCAATTTCGCGAATACCTCCCGGGCCGAGCTTTACATTGTTATGAAGTTCGCGCCGTTCCACTTCACGTGCGATCATTTGCTTCATGTCACGCAATGCTTCGAACACGGAAAAATCCAAGTAACGACGATAGACAAATGGACGCACCACATTTGTATATAAGGACGCATACTGATCAACGCAGGTAATGGGTCGCGCTTTAACAAAAGCATAACGCTCCCAATCGCGTCCATGTTGTTGCAGATACTCTTCAAAACCGTCAAAGCTCATCACTAATGGACCGCTGTCACCGAAGGGTCGCAAACGCATATCTACACGAAATACAAATCCCTCCGCTGTCTTGTTGGCAAGATGCTGAATGATCCGCTGGCCAAGTCGCAAAAAAAATTCTGCATTGGCAATACTTGATGCACCATTCGTCTCGCCGTGTTCTGCGAATAAAAATATAAGATCGATATCCGATGAGTAATTTAGCTCGCGCCCACCTAACTTACCCATACCTAGAACCATCAAGTGTTGCGGCGTACTTGATTCATGTCCGATTGGCGTTCCATATATTGCACTCAACGCCGCATAGCTGCGTTGATATACCGCTTGTAGACATACGTCCGCGAGATTGGAAAGATCAAGCAAGGTTTCATTCAGCATGGCCCAACCCGCAATATCGCGCCATGCGATACGCACCATGTGTTGATGACGAAATCGCCGCAAGCTACTTTGCAGCTCAGTATCATCGCTAACATTAACCAGCCGTTGGTCAAGCTGCTCACGCAATTGCGCTATATCAATCGTATCTTGCAGATGGCATTCATGAACTAAAGTAGGTAGAAAGTTTGGGTCGCGAGTACATGCATTCGTAACAAATTCGCTACTCACCCACACTAATGGCAGGGATTCACGGATGCTGGGAATGCTTAAGGTTGAATGCAACTTCGCCGTGGCGTTTTCGGTAAGCACTGAGAGTTGCGCATCGACCTGTGAGCGTAATCGTTCTGGCAATGTAGGCATGGTGATGAAATCGGCGAACTGGAGGTACTGATCTTGCACATTAATCATATCGCGTCTCATAATCGTCTACTGATATGCGAATGGCAAATGGCCAATACATGAAACTCAAACTTCGATTGATCGTTGCGGCATTACTTCTGGTTGGCTTCGCGGCCAACAAATGGTTACATCATCCCATTGACCAGAATGTGGTGGCCGCACAAAGAGATGAACTGACCATCGGCAAATTGCACTTACAATCTTGTGAAATTGGCAAACGCAGCGGACGTAATACCCTTGCCGGTTACTGTACGCAATTTCCAGTATCGGAAAATCGAGCGGACGCGCACAGTCGAAAAATTAGTCTTAAAGTGGCGATTGTAAAAAGTACTTCCGCCAAACCCGATGTCGACATGGTGGTGTTTTTGGATGGCGGGCCGGGTGGTTCGGCGATTAATGACTATCCAGCTGTCAGCGATGCATTCACAACACTGCGCAAACAACATCATATATTGTTGGTGGATCAACGCGGCACGGGTGGTTCTAATGCACTGGATTGTCCGAAGACGGAGGCGTTTGGCAAATCTTTACTGGATAAACTCGCTGGCGAGCAATATCCACCCGAGCAGTTCAAAGAGCTACTGAGAAAATGCATCACTGAATTACAGGACAAAGCCGATCCGCGTTTCTATTCCACCACCGATGCTGTTACTGACCTTGAAGAGATTCGCAGTGCATTGGACGATTCGCAGAAGAATATTGATAACAAACATATCTCGATTACCTTTGATTTAATCGGTGTATCTTACGGCACACGCGTGGCGCAGCAGTATGCAAGTCGCTATCCCGCTGCGGTACGCAGTATTGTGCTTGATAGCCCAGTACCCAATTCATTGGTGCTTGGCTCGGAACATGCTCGTGCATTGGAAGATGCTTTGAAAGCACAGCTCACTGCATGCAACACGACTCCGGCTTGTCAGCAAAAATTTGGTGATGCGTTTGCGAATCTGCATACGCTGCGTGATCGTTTGCGCGATAAGCCTGTCACCGTTGAAACACGTGATCCCAATACATTTGAACTGTCAGAGCGGCCTCTTTCAGCCAGTGCCTTTGCTGGATTGGTACGACTGTATGCATACAACCCCATTACCAGTGCATTACTTCCATTAATGACTCATGACGCTTTGCATGGTAACTACGCACCTTTGTTGGGTCAGGTACAACTGGTGACTGAAGGTATCGGTGACTCCATCAACACCGGCGTGGGTTTATCAGTGATCTGTACTGAAGATGCAGATCTGCTTAAGCCAAGACCAGAAGACAAGGACACGCTGCTTGGCAATTCACTGATTGATCTATATCAACAAGCCTGTCCAGTATGGCCGCATGGCGAGCGACCGGCACACTTTCATGATGTCTTTAAAACGGCAGCGCCAGTATTAATACTCAGCGGCGAATACGATCCAGTGACTCCACCGCGATACGCACAGGCAATTGCATATGAACTCGACAATGTACGAGTGCTTAACTTGCGCGGCCAAGGTCATGCCGTCATGAATACACGTTGCATACCAGAGTTGCTGGAAAAATTTGTCAACACTTTGCAACCCAAAACACTGGATGCGAATTGTCTGGATTCATTATCGGCCATTCCTATGTTTGTGGATTACAACGGAGCTGCGCCATGATTGAAGCGCTCGGCTTACACAAAAGTTTCGGCAACATTAATGCGGTACAAGATGTGTCATTCGTGGCGCGTGATGGTGAAATCACGGGCTTGCTCGGTCCGAATGGCGCTGGCAAAACCACCACGTTGCGCATGTTGTACACGCTGATGAAACCCCAGCGTGGTGAAGTACGCGTGGATGGTTTCAATGCTACAACTGATGCACTTGAAGTACGTCGTCGCCTTGGGGTCTTGCCCGATGCACGCGGTTTGTATAAGCGCTTAACCGCACGAGAAAACATCAAGTATTATGCACGCCTACAAGGCTTAGACGAAAAGGTCATTTCAGCGCGCATTGAACAATTGATTAACATGTTGGAGATGAATGAGTTTGCGGATCGTCACACTGAAGGCTTTTCGCAAGGACAACGCGTTAAGACGGCGATCGCCAGAGCGATTGTTCACGATCCACGCAATGTCATCTTTGACGAACCCACCAATGGATTGGATGTGATGGCAACACGCAGCTTACGTGAGTTTCTAAAACAATTACGCGCCGATGGTCGTTGCGTGTTGTTCTCCACGCACATCATGCAGGAAGTCGCGGCACTATGTGATCGCATTGTGATCATTGCGCATGGACGTGTGGTGGCGCAAGGCACCGCTGCATCGCTACGCGAACAAGCAGGCGAAAGCAATCTGGAAGATGCCTTTGTCAAACTCATTGGTGCTGAAGCAGGAGAACTGGAATGAAACTGCTACGCTCCATCGCGATCGTTGTCTATCTGAAAGAGTTACGTGAAAGCTTGCGCGATCGACGTGTCTTATTCAACGCATTGTTACTCGGCCCATTGATGGGGCCCGTTATTTTTTTGATCATTTTGCGTCTGACCGTGGCGCATGAAGTGGAACAAGCGGAAAAGCCATTGCCCGTGGTGGTGATTGGCGCAGAGGTGGCGTCAAATTTAATTAGCATATTAAAGCAAGCTGGTATTGAAGTATTGCCGCCAGTGAAAGATCCAGAAGCTGCAATTCGCACACAACAATACGATTTGATCCTGCGCATTCCTAACGATTATGCCGATGATTGGCGCGCGGGTCGTCCAGCACAAGTTGAAATACTTTATGACTCTTCGCGACGTGAGGCAGGTTCACAAGTGCAACGACTGCGCAATGCGCTCAACAGTTATTCGCAATTGCAAAGTAGCATGCGGATTATTGCCCGCGGCTTATCGCCCAATGTATTGCATCCGATCATGATTGCCGAACGCGATCAAGCTACGCCTCAATCACGTAGCGCAATGGTATTTGCCATGCTGCCTTACTTCTTAGTGTTCACCGCATTCATGGGCGGCATGTTTTTGGCGATTGATGCCACCGCGGGTGAACGTGAACGACATTCGCTCGAACCTTTGTTCATCAATCCGGTTGCCACCGCATCGGTGTTGCTTGGCAAGCTTGCGGCGATTAGTAGTTTTAGTTTAATCAGTGTGATTATTAGTCTCACGGCCTTTGCGTTGGCTGGCTATTACCTGCCTGCCGATTTGCAAACCACGGTGGTACTCGACGCGGGCTTTGCATTGCGTGCATTGCCGTTAATGCTGCCGTTGATCTTATTGATCTCGATCGTGCAAACATTGGTCACTGCATTTTCGAAAAATTTTCGCGAAGCACAAACATACCTGGGTTTGATTCAATTAGTTCCCATGATTCCTTCGTTAGTGCTAACCATTCTGCCTTTCAAACCCCAACTATGGGCATTCGCCATTCCATTACTTGGCCAACAATTGGCCTTTATGCGTTTGTTGCGTGGTGAAGCCGTGTCTACATTGCAAATGAGTATGTGCACCTTTGCGACATTGATCTTTGCCGCCATGTTGTTTTATTTTGCCAAGCGTGTTTATGCGTCGGAACGATTGGCAATATCTCCATAAGTATCCGGTAATCAGATCAAGTTGAGTTTCTGCTTATATAACTCAACGCTCGCGGTAATACATACGCATTGCAATCGGTGCGAATACTGCAGTAACGATTGCCGCTGCAATCAAAACCCAGTACACATCACCGCTAGTTACATTGCCCTGCATTAGTCCACGTGAAGCGTCGGTGAGATGCGTGACCGGGTTTAACGACACGACGGTTTGCATCCAACCAGGCATGGTTTTTGGATCGACAAAAATGTTGCTGACGAATGTCATTGGAAATAACAACAACATACTGGTGGTCATCACCGACTCCGGTGTCTTCACCAACATGCCAACGATGATCCATAACCACGATACTGATGAAACGAATAATAAGATAAGCGCGATGGCAGCAACCACTCCAAGAAAACCACCACTAGGTCTAAAGCCTAGCGTAAAACCAACAATCAGCACCACAGTGGCCGCAAGTGTATAGCGAGTTAAATCGCCAAGTAGTGCACCGATGATGGGCGCAGGTTGCCAAATGGGTAATGAACGAAAACGGTCGAACAATCCTTTGGTGATATCGGCGTTAAGTCCCACGCCCGTGTAAACGGTGAGGAACACCATCGTTTGCACCACAATCCCAGGAATCAACCATTGCAAATACGCATTGGTAGAGCCGGCCAGTGCACCGCCGAATAGATAAGTGAACATGAAGGTCATCATGATAGGAAAGACGAGCACATCGAAGAGCTGGAACGGTACGTGTTTTATTTTCAGCATCGCACGCCACGCAAGCGTCAGTATGGCGGACAAAACACTGGCTCTTGCTGGCCGTCGCGTCTTGCTTAAAACCCCTTGCAAAGAAGGAACCTGTGACGAGAGGGTATTCATGCTTTCACCTGTTGATCTGCGTTACTACTCTCAGCAGGTTTACCAGTGATTGCAAAAAATACATCATCAAGACTGGGTTGAGTTAAGGCGAATTCAGTAATGACGATTTGAGCAGCGGCGAGTGTTGCCAGGGTTTGCAATACAGCTTCGTCATTTAAAACTTTCGCGATGAGTTTGTTGGCTTCTATTCCACCGTGTACTTCACCGAGTGTTTGTTTCACGAGAGCTTCTGCCGCTGCACGTTGCGAAACATCTGCCAAGGTCAAATGCAGTGCACGTCCACCGACAGAGGCTTTCAATTCCTTGCTTGTGCCTTCGGCGATAACTCGGCCATGATCGATGACGGCAAGTCGATTAGCGAGACGATCTGCTTCTTCCAAATACTGAGTAGTGAGTAATACGGTGGTGCCTTCAGCAGCGATGGCACGCACGATGTCCCATACTTGTCCACGGCTGCGTGGATCAAGCCCCGTAGTGGGCTCATCTAGAAACAACAACTCGCTGGTGACGATAAGACTCGCCGCGATATCGAGACGTCGACGCATGCCACCAGAATAAGTGCGCACTTGACGATTACTTGCTTCGTCAAGATCAAAGCTGGCTAGCAATTGTTTGGCACGAGTACGTGCGCCACTCCATGAAAAACCCAGTAAGCGGGCGACCAATATAAGATTCTCCAAACCAGTGAGGTCTTCATCCACCGAAGCAAATTGACCTGTGACACCGACTTTCGCACGCACGCGACTTGCTTCCGTGACAAGATCATGTCCCAGTACTCGCGCACTGCCACTATCCGGTTTAATCAAGGTAGTCAGTATACGAATGGTGGTGGTTTTACCCGCGCCATTAGGACCAAGCAAGCCATAGACAGTACCGCGTGGAACGGCGAGATTAATGCCATCGACGGCACGAGTGTCGCCAAAGCATTTAGTCAGGTTGGTGGTTTCGATTGCAAGCGTCATGTTTGCAAAATGACCGCATCGCGAACAACACGACGATGCCAACGTAACAACCCAATGGCGTAAGTCACGTAGTATCCGGCCAACATGGAAAAGATCACCAACGTCAATGGGCTGTTGGCAAAATCAGTTGGCATCGTAGCCGAAGCCTGCCCTTCGAGCGCGTAAATTCGGAACAAACGATAGACAAGACGACCGAACAATAATAATGACAGGGCGATACCCATGTGGGCACTTGGTGTATAGAACAAACCATTTGCTGTTTGCTCAAACTTCGTTAATCGCAGCCCGTATATACCAAGTGCAGTGCCACAAGCGGTGCCAAGCAGTATTACCAGTGCATTGATAGGATGTGCAAAAGAATTAAGCAGCAACAATCCCAATAGTACTGGAAACACCACTATGGTTATCCAAGGTCGAATGTTCGAGAACTTCTGATGACCAACCATACGGCGCAATCGAGAGTACATGCGCCACAGGAAGAGCGCACCTACGCCGAGGGAAACAAACAAAGACGGATGTGGTACGGCTGCCATGATTGATTAAAACTCAAGTTTATATCCAACACTGATCATTCGTCATGACCGCTTGTACGCAAACATGACGCAACAAATGCTTACAACAACGGTACCAACAACAACGCAACGATGTTGATGATCTTGATCAAAGGATTAATCGCAGGCCCTGCTGTGTCTTTGTAAGGATCACCGACCGTATCGCCAGTTACAGAAGCCTTATGTGCTTCTGAACCTTTGCCACCGCAATGGCCTTCCTCGATATATTTCTTTGCGTTGTCCCATGCACCACCGCCGGTGCACATCGAGATCGCCACGAACAAGCCTGTGATAATGGTGCCAATCAGTACACCACCCAATGCACGAACACCCGCACCTGAACCCATCGCAAAGTTCATTCCGAAAGCGACAATGACGGGCACCAGTATCGGCAACAAAGAAGGCGCAATCATTTCTTTGATTGCAGCGCGAGTCAGCATATCAACCGCTCGACCATATTCAGGCTTAGCGGTGCCAGCCATAATGCCAGGAATTTCTTTGAATTGACGGCGTACTTCAACCACCACGGAACTTGCTGCAGTGCCTACCGCTTCCATCGCCATGGCAGCGAACAAGTAGGGCACCAGACCACCAATAAACAAACCGATAATCACGGCAGGATCAGAGAGGCTAAAATCTTGAAGCTTGTTAACAGCAGCAAGATTGTGGGTGTAATCGGCGAACAGTACCAATGCAGCCAATCCTGCCGAGCCAATGGCATAACCCTTGGTCACCGCTTTGGTGGTGTTACCCACTGCATCAAGTGCATCGGTAATCTTGCGCACCTCGTCGGGCAGGCCCGCCATCTGTGCAATGCCACCGCCATTGTCTGTAATGGGACCGTAAGCATCCAATGCGACAATCATGCCTGCCATCGACAACATGGATGTAGCGGCAATGGCAATGCCATACAAACCATGACCTGCACCAAGCTTCTCACCAATTTCATAAGCTGAATAAATTGCCACGCAAACTGAAAGCACTGGCAATGCAGTGGATTTGAGTGAGACAGCCAAACCTGCAATCACATTAGTGCCATGTCCGGTTTGTGATGCAACAGCTACGTAACGCACGGGAGCATAGGAAGTTGAAGTGTAGTACTCGGTGATCCAGATTAATGCTGCCGTCAGCGCCAAACCGACGAGAGCGCAGTAGAACAAACTATTGGCGACACCTTCACCCGAGTTGCCCATCATGGACTGAGTGATAAACCAAAATGCCGCTAATGCCAATACGCCTGAAACCATCAGACCACGATACAACGCGTTCATGATGTTGCCATTGCCACTGACTTTGACAAAGAAGCTGCCGATAATGCTGGCGACGATGGAAACTGCGCCCAAGGTAAGTGGATACAGTACGTAATTTAAATCGATATCAC
>JAICKZ010000090.1 GCA_025927665.1 Steroidobacteraceae bacterium
GAGATTGCAAAACTACACTTGTCATTCGCGTTCAATTCATTGACGATTACACTCCCAAAAATTGATGGTGCCCTCATGCCTGCCGCCAAAAAATCTGTACATACCTCTGCAAAGAGTCCTGCCAAAGCCAATCGCAAATATTCCTCATTGGTAGTCGATGGTCTGAAACAAACTCCCAGTCGTGCCATGCTGCGTGCAGTAGGCTACAAGGATGCTGATTTCAAAAAACCTGCAGTGGGAATTGCATCCACTTGGAGTAACTTAACTCCCTGCAACATGCATATCGATAAGCTGGCCAAAGCTGCAGCAGCATCCATTGATGTATCGGGTGGCAAGAGCACCACATTTGGCACCATCACCGTGTCCGATGGCATTTCAATGGGTACGCCAGGCATGCGTTATTCATTAGTGTCACGTGAAGTCATCGCGGACTCCATTGAAACCGTAACAGGTGCACAAGGTTTTGATGGCGTGATTGCGATTGGTGGTTGTGACAAAAACATACCGGGTTGCATGATGGCCCTGGCTCGATTGAATCGTCCCGCGATCTTTATCTATGGCGGCACCATTCGTCCTGGCAAGGGACATACCGATGTGATTTCCGTGTTCGAAGCGGTGGGTGCTTACGCACGCGGCGCGATGAATGACAAACAACTTCTGGAAATTGAGAAAGCGGCGATTCCAGGTCCCGGCAGTTGTGGTGGCATGTATACCGCCAACACCATGGCTTCTGCGATTGAAGCATTGGGCATGAGTTTGCCCAATAGTTCCGCACAAGATGCTGTATCAAAAAACAAACTCGATGATTGCAAGCGTGCCGGCAAGGCAATCGTCGAACTTATCAAGAAAGACATCAAGCCTTCTGACATCTTGACGCGTAAAGCATTTGAAAATGCAATTACCGTGGTGATTGCGTTAGGCGGTTCAACCAACGCGGTGTTGCATTTGTTAGCGATTGCCAGCGCGGCGAATATTAAATTGGAACTCGACGATTTCAATCGTATCGGTAAGCGTGTGCCAGTGCTTGCTGATCTGCGGCCTAGTGGCAAATACTTGATGTCAGAGATCATCAAGATCGGCGGCATTCAACCCTTGATGAAAATGCTCTTGAAAGAAGGATTATTACACGGTGACGTACTGACCGTCACCGGCAAGACGTTAGCCGATAATCTCAAGTCAGTGAAGACTTATCCAAAGAATCAAGAGATCGTGCATGCTTTTAATAACCCGATCAAAGCAGATAGCCACTTGCGTATCTTGTATGGAAATCTCGCACCGGAAGGTGCGGTTGCAAAGATCACTGGCAAAGAAGGGTTGGCATTTTCCGGTCGTGCCAGAGTTTTCAATTCAGAAGAGTCATCATTGCAAGCCATTCTTGACGGTGTGGTGGTTGCAGGTGACGTGCTCGTTATTCGTTATGAAGGTCCCAAGGGTGGCCCCGGTATGCGTGAGATGCTCAGTCCTACTAGTGCCATCATGGGCAAGGGCCTTGGCGATAAAGTGGCTTTCATTACAGATGGACGTTTCTCAGGCGGTAGTCATGGTTTTGTGGTCGGACATGTATCACCCGAGGCTGCAGTCGGCGGTCCTATTGCATTAATCGAAGATGGCGATGAGATCACCATTGATGCAGTTGCCAACACGATTATCTGTAATGTTTCCGAGGCAGAAATGAAACGCCGCAAGGCGCAGTGGCAGGCACCACAACCTTATGCGACACGCGGTGTGCTCGCGAAGTATGCGCGTGCCGTAAGTAGTGCATCGTTTGGTGCAGTGACGGACTGCGAGAAAGAACAGTGCTGAGTGGTGATTGAATTGTAAATCACACCGAAGTAGATTTGGCCGAGCTTGTGATCTTAAGGTTTGTGCAGCACGTCAACATGCATTGCTTAGCGATTGGATATTCTGCGTTGAGTGATGAGGCAACCTAGGATGAATTAATGAATAGAACTTCTACTTTGGTGTTGAGTATATGCGCATTTGTATTGCTCGCAGCTTGCAAGCCAGAGCTTGTCACCACCATCAAAGATGCTGAATCGGTCAATGTGTATCTTTACAGAAGTGATAAAGCAGTAGACAGAGTGGTGGACAAGCGGATTGTAAAGCGAGGCAGCAGTGGCTATAAAGCGCTGGTCGAATGGGCCAAGAAAAACAAGTCAGATTGGGCTCCTAGTACGACAACTTATCCACCTGTTTTGATTATTGAGTGCAAAGAATTTTCGCTTAATGTTAGAAAAGACCTGTTAATCTTTAAATACAAAGATGGCGAGTACTCAAAGAAAACCACCGTTGAAGATTATTTATGGTTTAAGAAGCAACTGGGTTTGAACGAATCAACATAGCGATGCAGATATTATTAACACATGATCACGTAATAAAAGCTGGGCGCGACATCCAGTCTATAAGATTGGATTCTTTGTGCGTGTTGCAATGACTCAAGCCACTGCCAAATCTGCACATCATCATGTCGAGCTTATTGAAGTCGGCCCTCGTGATGGTTTGCAAAATGAAACAACCTTGCTATCAACAGCTGACAAGGTTGAGCTGATTCAACAATTGATTAAAGCAGGTTCGCGCCGCATTGAAGTGGCGAGTTTTGTAAATCCACATCGTGTGCCGCAAATGGCCGATGCGGAAGCGGTGTTAGCTGCTGTTCCTAAGCAATCAAACATCTGCCGCATCGGATTGGTACTAAATCGCAAAGGTTTGGAGCGTGCAATCGCTGCCGGATGTGATGAAGTTGGATTGGTTGCGGTTGCCACCAATACATTCGGCGAAAAAAATCAAGGTATGAATATTGAGCAATCTATTGCCAGCTGCAAGGAGTTGGCGCCGATTGCAAAAGCAGCGGGATTGACTGTTCAAATTACGTTGTCGGTTGCGTTTGGTTGTCCTTATGAAGGCGAAGTTACCGCACAAAGTGTTTTGGATATCGCTAAACGCCTTGCTGAACTGCAACCTCGCGAGTTGGCACTGGCAGACACCATTGGTGTTGCGGTTCCTACTCAAGTCCAACATTTGTTCGAGCATGTACGTGCTTTCGCTCCAGCCTTGACCTTGCGCGGACATTTTCACAATACCCGCAATACGGCATTGGCAAATATACTGGCGGCCTACCAAACCGGTGTCAAAGTATTCGATAGCAGCGTTGGTGGTATTGGTGGTTGCCCGTTTGCACCCAAAGCCAGTGGTAACGTCGCCACCGAAGACGTCGTGTATACCTTGGAACGAAGTGGTATTGTTACAGGCCTGTCTCTCGCCGCACTTATTGATACTTCGCAGTGGTTGCAGCACAAGCTCGGACATGTGCTGCCAAGCGCGGTGGCGCGAGCGGGAATGTTTCCGTAGACTATGATTGGATCTCTACGGTTCAAGAGCGATGTCCACAGTTAATATTGATGAGGTCCGCGCCAGCGGAAATTAGTTAGTTAATTCGCGCAGCGGAAATTGGTTAGATAACTCGCGATAGCAAATATTAATTGGTTAATTCGCGCCAGCGGAAATTGGTTAGACAAGAATTTTTATGGATCTTGATCTTGCTTGTGCAAGATCAGAGATTTGAGCGATTGATATTGCTGCACGTCGTTCAGTAGATTTAGTTCATTGACTTGTTTTATTTTATTTCAGGAGATCATCATGACTATTCAAGTTGGCAACAAGATGCCGAGTGGCACATTTAAAATCATGTCGGCCGAAGGCCCCAAAGATTTGACTACGGCACAACTGTTTGAAGGCAAAAAAGTATTGTTGGTATCGGTGCCAGGTGCATTCACACCGACATGCGATAAAAAACATCTGCCTGGCTACGTTAAACAATCCAGTGCATTGAAAGACAAAGGCGTCGACACCATTGCCTTTATGGCCGTGAACGATGTGTTCGTTATGGACGCTTGGGGCAAGGCATCCAACGTGGGCGATTCTATCTTGATGCTTGCTGATGGTAATGGCGATTATGCTAAAGCCTTGGGACTTGAATTGGATGGTCGCGGTTTTGGCTTAGGTACACGTGGCCAACGTTTTTCCATCATTGTTGATAACGGTGTGGTGACACAATTGAACATCGAACCACCGGGCCAATTTAATATTTCTTCTGCTGAATGTGCATTGGGTCAGTTGTAATCAATTGCAACTGAAGAACCTTTGATCCTTCGACAAGCTTGTATGGTTTGTCCTCGGCACAATGAAGCGTAAGCTTTGAGTGTCGAGGTGAAGCTCTAGGCTGGGTTGTAACCCAGCTCTTGCGTATTAAATGCTGGGTCGCGACCCAGCCTACAGGACTTAATGCCGTTCATTGTGAGTTTGTCGAACCTATCTTATAAAAAGGTATAACAATGAAAATATTTCTAGCAATTACCGCAATCATCTCTTGGTTATTCGGCATCATGTTGCTGTTCTTTGCAAAGGATTTTTATACACCGATGGGAATTGAGGTAACGGATCAGTTCAATCTGATTGCTCAAGCGGAAGGTGCGGGATTGATTGGTTTGGGTGTGTTCAACTGGATGGCGCGTAACATGAATCGCTACGGACAAATTTCCATTCTGGCTGGCAATCTGCTCACACAGGCTATATCGCTCGTTTTGCTCACCCGTGCGATCATGCTGCACATTGTCAGTGGCACGACATCAGGTATTGCAACGCATGTCATCTTCGGCGCAGGATTTGCCTGGTTTTTATTGCGTGCGATGCGTAACCAAAATGCTGTTTAATGCAACATGAGCGGAACTGATGATGCGTTGGAGACTTTACTGTACACGTTTTCAATTGGACAATTGCAATGGAATGATGACGCATTGTTTCTGCGCGCTCGTGGTAATCAAACACTTTTCAATATCGCAAATAAAAATTTAGTCTGCGAACAGAGTTTCAAACCAGAAGCAGATACTTTACAACGTGCCGGATTTAACGTCACACCGAATTTAGAATCGCAAGAGCTGAAAAAATTCTCGTTGATCTTAATATTGCCGTCGCGTCAACGCGATGAGGCACGAGCCTTGTTTGCACGTGCATTGCAATTGCTTAAATCAGATGGGTATGTTGTGGCTTGTGTCAGCAACAACGAAGGCGCACGTTAGCTGGAATCTGATTTTGAGAAGCTTGCCGGTGGTGTAAGTACACTGAGTAAACACAAATGTCGTGTGTTCTGGAGCAAATCACAACCACAAGCAATCGATCAAACCTTACTGAAGTCATGGCTTGAATTGGATAAAGAACGGTCCGTGGTGAATGGTCGATTCATCAGTCGCCCTGGCGTGTTTGCATGGGATCGTATTGATGTAGCCTCTGCGTTGCTTGCAAAACATTTTGCTACGCATTTAAGTGGAACGGCAGCGGACCTGGGAGCGGGATTTGGTTATCTAACCGCTGAGTTGTTACAACATTGTTCTGGCATTACTTCGGTTGACCTGTACGAGGCGGAACATCGTGCGTTACAACTGGCACAAAAAAATTTGCTGAGTCATGCCTCACGTGTGCCACTTCATTATCACTGGCATGATGTCACGAACGGTTTGTTGGCCAAGTACGACGTGATCATTAGTAATCCACCGTTCCATACACAAAGTCGCATGGATCGACCCGATATTGGCCGACGCTTTATTACTGTTGCGGCGCAATCATTGAATCCCGGCGGACAATTGTGGATTGTCGCCAATCGCCACTTACCGTATGAAGAAGTTTTGGTTGAAGGTTTTGAGAGTGTAAAAATAATCGTGGAACAACAAGGATTCAAAGTCATTGCTGCAACTAAAAGCAAAGTGACGCTCAGGAAAGTTCGAAAATGAAATTGGTCAAGTTACTGGCCAATCTCGGATATGGAAGTCGCAAACAGGTGACTTTCATGTTTCGCGAAGGGCGCATTACGGATGATCAGGGCGCTGTGCTGTATGCGGATGATCAAATCGAACACGCTCGTATTCGCGTCGATCAGCAACCACTTGATCCACCGCTTGGATTAACTATCATGCTGCATAAGCCAATTGGTTATACGTGCTCTACCAGCGATCATGGACAAATTATCTATGACCTGTTACCGCCACGATTTAGATTACGCTCGCCAATACTCGCCAGTGTGGGTCGATTGGACAAAGATACCAGCGGTCTATTGTTAATGACCGACGATGGTAAGTTGTTACAGCGCATCGTTCATCCCAAATCGCACTTGAGTAAAATGTATGAGGCAACATTGGCACGTGATTTGGTCGGTAATGAAGCTGATATTTTCGCCAGTGGTACTTTGATGTTGGAATCTGAACGTACACCCCTTGCGCCTGCACGAATGGAAGCGATCAATTCTCGCTCAGCAAAACTGATGTTGACCGAAGGTCGTTATCATCAAGTGCGACGCATGTTTGCCGCAGTCAGCAATCATGTGGAAACATTGCATCGCAGCCGAGTCGGTGGGTTGGCATTAGGTGACTTGCCCATAGGTGAATGGCGAGCGCTCGAAGAACAGGATCTGAAAATCCTGTTCGAATAAAGTATAACTATCCATGGTCGGTTGTTCTTATCTATCTATCCAACCGTGCCTGCCGCTGTCAGCACGAGCATGGATATTCTCAAAAAGGAAGTGTGAGGCGCGTCGCAACTGCCTTACATACATTGAGTACAGTGCGAGCTGTTCACTCTATTGATATGTGCTTATTGATATAGCGTGGTGAGGGTATTTTCTGTTAGTTAATCGCTACCGAGATTTGGCCAGTTCAATGACTACGGTTTAATCACTATGAGTACAGCAAAATTAATTGTCGTCATCACCGCAATGCTTAGTATTGCGGTCAATGTTTTTTTGATTCGAAAAATTTGGCATCACGATGATCAACCGGTCATTCGCACGGTTATTACTGATGCCCCAGTGGTGATGCGTACCAATGGGGGATTGCTCGAAGTATCGACAATTACTTCTCCAGAACATTTTGAATCCACCAAAGACCATACTATTTTAGGCATTCCAGTGGGATCGACCGTGACCACTTTACGTGTGCCAGCGACATATCGTTATCACATTGAACTGGCGCCTGAATGGAAAATACTGTTACGTGATAAAACTTTTGTCGTGGTCGCGCCTGCCGTCAAAGCATCATTGCCAGTGGCTATTGATACGGCAAAATTAGAAGCACAATCTTTTGGAGTATGGTCACTGTTTACAGGTCATGGTCAAATCGATTTGCTACAACGTTCAATTACGCAGGCGCTTGCGGATAAGGCCAATTCGCCAGCCTATATTCAAATGCAACGTGAGTCGGCACGCGCCACTGTTAAAGAATTTGTTGCGAAGTGGTTGATCACGCAAGAACAATGGAAGTCGGTGAGTGGTTATCCGATTAAAGTATTTTTTTCAGATGAGCCGATTCAAGCATTGGGAAGTATCCCACCACCATTTGTAGCAGCACCTTAAGATTGTATGAAGGCCTAGATACAAATGAATCTGATAGGCTTATTTATTTTTGCCGCTGCGTTGTTTGATATGCAAACAAATTGCGTTCTGCTTCAGCTAATTTATAATCATCCTTGTTACGTAAGCGACGCAATTGTTCAACGCTTTCTACGAGCATAGGTTCTGCTTCGCCGGCGTGGCCACAATTGCTGAGCACGTTACCCAGGTTATTTTGTGCCTCATAAATAAACCAATTTTGTTTTGGCATCACTGTGCGCCTAATGTCGTATGCTAATGTCGATTCTTTGATCGATTCGTCGCATTGATGCGTCGCAAGCAATGCTTGGCTCAAAGCCAAGTGCGTATTAGCCAGTACGCGTCGTTCTTCTGGCGGAATTTTTTCCAACGCACTTCTCAACTTAATGACTGCAGCGGCATACGATTTCTCAGCAATTAACACGCGGCCGCGTTCAACAGCGACAGAATGAATGATTGGATTGTATTGATTTGAATTATGTGCGGCGACAGATTCTGCTGTCGAAATGACTTTGTCCGCTTCGATAAGTCGACCGCTTTGGCGCAACGCGATGGATTGATTGTAATAAAGAAACATTAGGTTCGGGTCAGTATCGCCGCGTTTATCAATCATCATTTGTATTGCGGACTGCAACGCGCTTAAGGCCGCAGGCATATTTCCAGCATCGCAATAAGCAGAACCCAGATTGCCAAACTGCATCGCCAATGAGGTGGAACCCATTGCCGATCGCGCTTTGCCGATGTCCACACTGTGTTGAAATGCAGAACTACATTTCTGGTATTCACCTCCTTCGCAATAAGCAATACCCAGCTCATTCCATGCAGATTGGATCAATGGATGATTTGCATCGTACAAATGTTGTAGTTCTGGCAACAATGAGGTCATCTGCAACTTGGCTGCCCAGGTGTCAACATGCGTTCGTTAAATAATGTAAGCGCGGTATCGTTATTACGTGAGTCGGCGTCCATTAATTTGGCAATACCAAAGTCCAATAATTTTGGACTGCCCTCATCGCTGACTAATATATTGGATGGTTTGATATCGCGATGAATGATGAGCTGTTGGTGAGCGGCGTGAACGGCCGAGCACACTTGCTGAAATAGCTTGAGTCGTGACTCGATATCAAGTCGCTTTGAGTTGCAATATAAATCAATGCGCATTCCCTCCACATACTCCATTACCAAGTAAGGAGTTCCATCTGTCGTGCCGCCGCCGTCAATTAAACGTGCAATATTGGGATGATTGAGGCTGGCTAAGATTTGACGCTCACCGCGCAGTCGTGCAATGACGTTAGGAGACATCAAATGGCTGCTAACCAACTTAAGTGCCACTTTTTGTTCAAACTCGCTATCCGCTCGCTCGGCAAGATAGACTACGCCCATACCACCTTCGCCCAGATGTTTGATAATGCGATAACGATCGATGATGCATCCAGATTGAAGCAGGACGCTTTTCTGTTTAACGAAAATTGTGGCATCTTTGGCTATTGAATTCGCCGATGTTTTTATCAATGACATTAATTGGTCGTGCAGTATCGGATCATCAGCACAGGAACTGACTACAAATTGTGGACGTTGTGCAGTGCCTAATGTCATCGCTTCGTCATATAGCGATTGTAGACGTTGCCAACGAGTAAGGCCGGGAGCCTCTGGTTCATTTATCTGGTTCATCAGGAAAGTATATTATGCGAATAGGCACTTAGAGCCAGTAAGTACTATTTCCCATCTGTAAAATGAAAACAATAACTTGTGATGTATTAGCCGCGTCCAATAACAGCTACGTCATGCCATGAGCGCTTCTTCTTAGTTCTACGTTCATGGACACAGTTTTTTTGGCCGATTGATCTCGATCCGATTTTCGCGACTAGTGGGCATATTGGTGTAGATGTTCCCCGATCGCGTCGACGGCTTTCTTGGTAACGAAACTCATCGGTAAGAATTAATTTTCCACCTGCTTCACATTATTTACGTAGTGGTTATTAATTAAGAAATTTATGTGATGAGTTCAACAACATGTGCTACCAAAGCAGTCGATATTGACACGGAGTGGATGACGAACTGCGATGGTTTTTATGATCAGATATGTTTGGGTCTCGCTATGCTGCTTATATACTACCTGTTGTTGGTCTGCGGAACTGACCGCCATTGAAATGAAATGGTTGCATGCTGCGGAGCCAGTGCTCGCCTATGCCGAATCGCAGCAGCTGCCAATTGATATTGTCGTGCAGCCCGAAGCCAGTCCTGGTGATGCGCCACTTGCAATGGCGGTGAAAGACAATCGCTGCCAATTAGTATTATCAATGCGTGGCAATAAAGATGCAGAAGCCACGCTTATGAACGTTCCAACCGATCAAGTCAATCTAGTTATTGAAGCGATGACGGCACATGAAGTAGCACATTGTTGGCGTTATAAACAGGGTGTGTGGCATACCGTGCCAGCGGGTTTTGTCGAAGCGTCCAGCGATGTCGTTCAAGACACAGGACTTAGACAACTTCAACAACAAATGCGTGCCACGAGAAGAGAAGAAGGCTTTGCTGATTTGGTTGGATTGGCTTGGACATTGCGTGAACATCCAGATCAATACGCGATAGTGCATCGTTGGCTGGAACAAATTCGTAATGACCAACCGGTTGCCGGTGGTTATCATGATACGCGTCTATGGGTTCAGTTGGCGCAAGACAGTTCAGCGTTTGCAAAAGGAGAATCGCCATTTGAACAAGCCAGCAAGCTATGGAACATGGGTCTGCTTACAGAGCAGTGACTGCAATACTTATTAATTCAATCAGCAGCTTTGATAGCTGGTCGTCTGCTGATGTCACATTCCATTTTCTCTGCTAATGAATTATTCGCGCCATTGTTATAATAGTTAAGAGCTGAATTCGGTTGGTTCGTTCTTGATGTCGCATAGTACATCCTTTGATAGTTGAGCAAAAATCCACGTTGATGCGCAAGTGATCAGGCCAACGCATATGAAGGTCAAGTGAAATGCCTCTAATGCGCCAGCACGAATCTTCGAATCGATGTCGGTAAAGATATTAATCAAGGTGCCCGCTGCTGCAATGCCAAATCCCATTGATAGCATTTGAATCATGGACAGCAATGTATTGCCACTGCTCGCTTGAGAAGGTGTCAGGTCTTTCAGCACCACCGTGTTCATTGCAGTAAATTGCAGTGAGTTGAAAAATCCAAAGATTGCCAATTGTATTATCCTCAACCAGGCTGGTTGATCTGGCGCAATCAAGGCGAAGCTGGTCATGGACGCTCCCACCAATAATGTATTGGCGGTGAGTACTTGTTTATAACCGAAATATAAGATCAATGGAGTCACCACTCTTTTTGTAAGCAATGCCGAAATCGAAATCGGCAGCATCATGATACCGGCTTGTACTGGCGTATGACTCAAACCAACTTGAAGCGTTAAGGGAATTAGAAAAGGAATGCTACCACTACCAAGTCGTGCAAAGAGATTACCGAGTAATCCTATGCTGAATGTAGGTACTCGAAACAGAGTGGTTGGAAACAAAGGATATGCATGCTGTGATGCATGTAACCAGTACGCAACCAAGGTGGCAAGACCAAAAATCAATAACACCAACATCGAAGCGTGCTTCATGCCAAAGCCAGATGACCTGCTCCCCTTAAATGTACCTGATGTAAAGTTAGCCTGCTCCGCAATTGAGGAGACAGAGCATGAAGAAATCGAGATTTAAAGAAGAGCAAATCATTGGTATCTTGAAAGAGCACCGCGCTGGATTATCGGCAGC
>JAICKZ010000209.1 GCA_025927665.1 Steroidobacteraceae bacterium
AAGAAGAAGTAGAGGACACAACTGGCGATTTGCAAAGTGATAACGATGCAAGTGAAAAGGTCGCCGTTGATAATGGCCGACAAGATCATGATGCCATTGCGCAACGTCGTCATCATCGTCACCATCATCATCATCGCCATCATCATCGACGTCGTCGTTAATTAATTAGCAAGTCGTTATGAACAGCACCTTTGAATGGAATGACCCGTTACAACTGGAACGACAGTTAAGCGATGATGAGCGTACGATTCGCGAAGTCACTCAACGTTTCTGTGAGCAACAATTGCAACCACGGGTGTTACAAGCGTTTCGCAACGAAATAACAGATCGAAGTATTTTTAATGAAATGGGTTCATTAGGTTTATTGGGCGCCACCATTCCCACGCAGTATGGTGGCGCGGGTCTTAACTATGTAAGTTATGGTTTGATCGCTCGCGAAGTCGAACGAGTTGATTCCGGCTATCGTTCGATGATGAGTGTGCAATCATCGTTGGTGATGTTTCCCATTTATGAATTTGGTAGCGAAGCGCAACGCAAAAAATATTTACCCAAGCTTGCAAGGGGTGAATGGGTGGGTTGCTTTGGATTGACAGAACCCAATCACGGTTCTGATCCTGGCAGCATGATCACGCGTGCAACCAAAACCACGAACGGATATATATTGACTGGCAACAAAACCTGGATCACGAACTCACCGATTGCCGATGTGTTTATTGTCTGGGCAAAACTTGAAGGTAATGATAGCGATGCGATTCGCGGCTTTATCTTAGAACGCGACATGAAAGGCTTATCCACTCCCGTCATTCACGGCAAGATCGGACTGCGTACTTCGATTACCGGTGAGATTGTGATGGATCAAGTGCATATCACCGAGGATTATCTACTACCCAATGTCAATGGATTACGTGGTCCATTCTCATGTTTAAATGCAGCGCGCTATGGCATCGCGTGGGGAACAATGGGCGCAGCGGAGAATTGCTTCGACATTGCACGACACTATGTACTGAATCGCAAACAATTCGGTCGACCTCTCGCAGCCAATCAATTAATTCAGAAGAAACTCGCAGATATGCTGTCTGAAATATCATTAGGCTTACAAGGTTGCTTGCGCTTAGGCCGCATGAAAGATGAAGGCACTGCCAACGTTGAACTGACTTCCCTCATGAAACGCAACTCATGCGGCAAGGCATTGGATATTGCTCGCCAGGCACGTGACATGTTAGGTGGCAATGGTATCAGCGATGAATACTCGATCGCCAGACATTTGGTTAATCTGGAAGTAGTCAACACTTACGAAGGCACTCATGATATTCATGCCTTAATATTGGGACGTGCCATTACAGGCATCGCGGCGTTTACCAATTAATTGTTATATAGTTTGCTGACTCGGTTTAATTTCAGGAGCATGTATGTCAACTCAATATTTTATTACTGCCGTGCTCACCAGTTTATTACTGACAGGCTCCGCTCATGGCGAAGACAGTGCTGCCAGTAAAGAAAGCAAATCTGTAGGGCAGAAGGCCGGAGAAATGGTGCACGAAGTCGGTGACGCCGGTAAAGAAGTAGGACACAAAGTAGCCAAAGCTGCGCGTGAAGTAGGACATGCCACTCGCGACGGCGCTCGAGAATTCAAGAAAGCCGTGAAGCATGGTAAACAGGGTTCGAAGTCTGCTTCGAACGGCACTGGCAATAAGTAATTTCTAATTGTCCAGGAGTGTTTTGTCCATGAGTCTTGAAGACCTGCGACGTCAGTTAGATGGAATAGACGACCGCTTCATACAGTTAATTGCCGAGCGCCAAGCGACGGTACGTAGCATTGCTGCGATCAAACAATCGACCAGTGTGCCATTGCGTGATTATGGTCGTGAGCGTGAAGTGCTTCAACGTGCACGCGCCAATGCGCAAGCAGCCGATGTATCAGGTGATGTAGCAGAAGATATATTGCGAACTTTGATTCGTTATTCTTTAACGCAACAAGAACAAGCCAGTGTAGTAGCAAAGCGCGCAGGCATTGGACAGCGTGCTTTGGTGATTGGCGGTGCAGGCAAAATGGGCGCGTGGTTTGCACGCTTTTTATATTCACAAGGATACGACATTGAAATTGCCGATCCCAATGCCGCTCCAGCCGATACCGTGATTGCAGATTGGCGCAGTAGCGATCTATCACATGATTATATTGTGGTGGCAACACCGCTTGGCATTACTAATCAAGTGCTGCATGAACTTGCGATCAGAAAACCGTCGGGTGTTGTATTTGATTTAGGTTCATTAAAAACACCACTCAGCACCGGTCTTGCAGCACTGCGTGATGCAGGCGTACGCGTTACTTCCGTTCATCCCATGTTTGGACCCGACGTGCAACTGCTTTCTGGTCGGCATCTGATCTTCATCGATATGGGAAATAAAGACGCGCTGTCACGTGCGCAAACATTGTTTGCACCCACCATGGCCGTGCAAGCGGTAATGACATTGCAAGAACATGATCGTTTGATCGCCTATGTACTCGGTTTATCGCATGCGGTGAATATCGCGTTTATTACCGCGTTGAAAAACAGCAAGGAATCTGCACTTCGCTTAACTGAATTGTCCAGCACAACATTTGATGCGCAATTCGATATGGCACGCCGTGTGGTCAATGAAAGTCCGCAACTGTATTTTGAAATACAAAAGTTAAATGCCTTTGGGCAAGAATCGCTGGATGCCTTGCTAGAAGCAGTGAAAGCCATGCGTCAAACAGTCATCGACAATGACGCGTCAAAATTTCATGCTTTGATGGTTGAAGGTAAAGACTATGCAGAGAATCGACGCAGGGAAACATAAGACGCGATAACAGTCTTGATTGCAATTTCGCGACGTCAAAGACAGTCAATCACTTCATCGAGAAACTCTGTAGTTCAAGTCATATGCCTAGATCCTCCATGCAGGAAGGAATGCTCCATGCATGGTAGGTGATATATGCGCAGTAAGCGGCTACTTGGCTGGAACTGATGATTCTTCCTGCTTCGATTCTTTATTGCTCGATGCTTCTTTCTTAGCCTGTTCCAACTCGCCTATCATTTCTTTCTGCAAAGCCTGAATCTTGGGCATCATATTTTTAACCATGTCTTGCATGATGCTGTTAGAGGCTTGCATCAACTCTGGCATTTTATTCAACATCTTTTGACCAGCTGGCGATTTATAAAATTTGACAATCCCTTGCATTTCTTCTTCCGTGTATACAGAACTATAAATCTTTTCCATTGGTTCTTTAATTTTGTCCCATGACATTTCTTCTTTTACCATCTCGGTATATTTGTTCAAGTACTTATCCATGATGGGCTTTTCCTCTTCAGGGATGTTCATACTGACGGTCATATGCTTGAACATACCATCCATTTGACTGTAAACAGCATTCATTGTCTTCTGCATATTAGCTATATCGAAAAATGTGTCGACGGTCTGTTTTTTTGCTGGTTCTGCATAGCTATTAACTGACAGCGCCATTAACGCAAATAAGGACAAATATCTAATTTTCATGATTGAATTTCCTTGCTCTAATAGTTTCTAATCTTTATTTGTTACCCATTTACATGTAAGTAAACTCAAGGTAACTCCAATATCGTAGCAAGCCAATGCCTGCTACTCAATCAACGACGTTACGGTTTTACAAATCGTAAAGTAAATCTGTCGCTCTCACCAATTGCAAGATACTTATCACGATCTTTCTCGCCTTCCCTAAAGGTAGGTGGCAAGGTCCAGACACCTTTTGGATAATCCTTGGTATCTTTTGCATTATTATTAATGTCGCTACTGGCAATAAATTTGAATCCCGCTTTCTGCGCCGCAGTCATGACCAAAGCTTCAGGTACATAGCCATACTTCAATGCTTCTTCAGTAGATTGATCTTTAGCGGCACGATGATCAACCACGCCCAGCACGCCACCTGATTTAAGAACTTTGAAAATAGCTTGAAATAACTTGTCTTCATCATGGTCTCTTGCAAAGTTGTGCACATTGCGGAAGGTCAAGAAATAATCAGCTGAATTCGGCGGACCAAAATCGGGTGCGTTGAAATCAAACTCGCGTATCTCCGCTTTACCAAAATGCGCTGGATCAGCAGCAAGTCTTTCTTTCTGACCCGTATCTTCTTTGTCTGATTTGGCATTGGCCCCGATATAATGCCCATGATCATGCAGATAGGGCGCGAGAATTTCCGCATACCAAAGTTTTGAGCCAGTAATAAGTTCGATCACTGTCGCATTGGGCTTCACGCCAAAAAAAGTCAATGTCTCAAGTGGATGACGATATTTATCGCGAGCACGATTCTGTTCCGTACGCCATGACCCATTGATACATACTTCTAATTGCTTCTTTGCATCGACCTTTACAGCAGCCGAAGCAGTTGATGAACCAATCAACATGCAGCTAAACGCTAGTATCGATAAAGACAAGTGTTGAACAATTTGGCTTGGAAAATGCTTGATCATATCGGACTCCTTAACAAACACGGTGGATTGACTATTGTAGCGTTAACACGAAGATTTTCCTCATCAACACACTGCCTTCCAATCAATTGCATCAGATAAGGATACCTTGATTGAGCTCGGCAATACGGTCGACAACTAGTTCTGCGCAGCATTGCAGTTTGAATTAGCAAGTGCATCTAAAAATCTGTACACTGACATCGATGGTTTTGTTGTGGCAAATATTAATGCTCCATTCATCCAATAATGTAAGCGTCTGCCTGTAGTTGAGTGCATATTTTGACAGTTTTCTAAATCATTAATTACAGCCATAAAATAGTTCCCAAAAACATCTAAAACAACTTTGCGGTATATGCATTGAGAGGTAGGCTTGCTGATGAGGACGTTGATAATTACTTTAATAATGGGATTCGTTATCGCAGTATTGACGTACTCGTTACAGAAAACAGCTGTTGCACCAGCAATTTCAACCACCATCTATCCCTACAAGATGACTAACTTACACACGGCTGCTGAAAATCAGCAACTTCGTATTTTACAAGAAGAAAACAAGAATCTAAAACAAGAGCTAGCAAAACTACATAATTTATTATCTGCACGATCCAGTATTGCGCCAGACTTTTGTGGCACGAATGTCAATTATGGGAAATCTCGTGAAAACGCTGTCCGCAAAATCATGGCCATGCAACAAGTCACAGATTTTGCTGCCTATGCCTCTGCTCCAAACTTTGACTATGTTCAAGATCTATCTAATAAATTCAATTCAGAGACAATTGATAATCCTTGGGCGATCGATAACAGGGAAAAAATATTAACACTCTTTAGCGAAAATACCCTTTTAAGTAGCTATGTACCTGAGACAGTCGAGTGCAGGAATGTCCGTTGTCAAATTCGCGTAAGAGTGAGTGACAACCAAGATGCCAATAAACTAATGAATTCATTTTCAACTGTTCTTGCTGACAGCAAGTCAACACTTTCTGCAACAAGCGTGATATCAGCGCCAGATTTATCCAACGGCGTTGTGACTCTCTACATCGGAAGGCACGAAGAGGAAAGCTTGTTTTGATCGAGAGTACAATGGAAGTCCGTGAAATAAAACGATAGCCGGTTTTATTTTGTGCGTGAAAGCACAAGCACCAAAACAACAAGGAGTGGGCTTATTGATTGAAGTATGTCAATTATTTATTTGGAGAAGAATGTAATGAAAATTAGATCGATATTATCGATAGCGCCAATCTTGTTTTTGTCTTTAACCTTGACGGCAAAAGCTGATGTATTAGTTGCAACTAATTCAATGACGACAAGCGGCTGTAGTTCAGTGGTGACTTATCAGAACACTTATGCCACTTATACGTCCATAGTTTGCAACGGAACGACTGCACTTACGATCATTAAAGATAATAC
>JAICKZ010000080.1 GCA_025927665.1 Steroidobacteraceae bacterium
GGTTCATTGGACGCTGCGACTCGCAAGGCAACGGTAGGTTTGGTTGAGTTGCCTCATGCGCACACATTTGCCAACATCAATCTTACTGACAATGTCGTGCGTTTCAGTACCAGCCGCTACAACCAGAATCCTTTGGTAGTTCAAGGTCCTGGTGCAGGACCCGAAGTCACTGCTGCCGGCGTGTTTGCAGATTTGCTGCGTGTATGCGCCTATCTCGGCGCGAAACTCTAACGATCAAACTTTCATGAACAATCAAACTTCAAACCGCATGTCTGCTACTGCATTTGCACCTGCGAGTGTGGGGAATGTTGCTGTGGGCTTCGACGTACTGGGTTTAAGCGTACACGCCATTGGTGATCGAGTCACTGCGCGGCGTATTGATGAGCCCGGTGTACGCATTGCTGCCATCAATGGTGTGGTGCGTGATTTACCGCTCGACGCCGAAAAAAATACCGCGGGTATGGCGGTGCTAAGCATCATCCGCGATCAACAATTAAAACATGGTGTTGAACTGATCATTGAAAAAGGTATTCCATTGGGTTCTGGTTTAGGCGGCTCAGCAGCTTCTGCAGTTGCAGCAGTGGTTGCCGCGAATGCATTGTTGTCACAACCACTGGATAAACTTGCATTGCTTAAGCATGCAATGAAAGGTGAAGAAGTTGCCAGTGGTTCGGCGCATGTCGATAATATTGCGCCTTCATTGTTTGGTGGCCTGGTCTTGACGGTGGGCATTGATAACCCCAACGTCAAACAAATTCCATTGCCAGCAAATGTGCGTTGTGTGCTGGTTCATCCCCATATGATTTTATCAACTCGTGAAGCGCGCAAGATTTTGAAACCCACTGTAAGTCTGTCCGATGTGATTTGGCAAACGGCCAATCTTGCAGGTTTTCTAACCGGTTGCTTTACCGGTGATCTGCGCTTGATTGGTGAATCACTTGAAGATGTGATCATCGAACCGCAACGCCGTGTGTTGATTCCCGGTTTTGATGCCGTTAAACACGCAGCTAAAGACGCCGGTGCACTGGGTTGCTCCATTTCCGGTGCCGGTCCTACCGTGTTTGCATGGTTACCCGTTGCAAGTGCAGAACGTGCTCGTGATGGCATGGTTGCGGCGTTTAAAGCACATGGTTTGGGTAGCGATGCATGGATATCGCCATTGGAACCAAATGGTGCTCGACTGATTGATTAATTATTACTGCATTTTTTAACATGTTATTTCACAGCACTCGAAATTCTGAACACCGTGTTGGTTTAAGCGTCGCCATCGCACAAGGCATTGCGCCAGATGGTGGTCTATATGTTCCCGAATCGCTGCCAACATTCTCGGCACAAGATTTTGATGGCCTCACGGAACTTGCCGATATTGCGGTCAAACTTATCATGCCGTTTGCAGCAGGCGATGCAATGGCAGATTCGCTTAAAGACATCTGTCACGACGCTTTTAATTTTCCAGCGCCATTGGTGGAGTTGCATGGCACGCCCGGGCCGGCCAGTGTGTTGGAATTGTTTCATGGCCCAACCTCTGCATTCAAAGATTTTGGTGCACGATTTCTTGCGGCTTCGCTCGAACGCATTCGTGCTGCGAATCAGTCATCACGTAAGCTCAATATATTGGTTGCAACTTCGGGTGATACCGGCGGCGCCGTGGCCGCAGCATTTTATCGTCGACCTTGGGTAGAGGTGGGCGTCTTGTATCCGAAAGGATTGGTATCACCACGTCAGGCACAACAGCTTGCATGTTGGGGCGATAACATTCGCACCCTCCGCGTGAATGGAACCTTTGATGAATGTCAACGCATGGTGAAAGAAGCATTTGCTGATGTCGAGTTGCGAAAGACGTATGAGTTGTCCTCTGCAAATAGCATCAACGTGGGTCGTTTGTTACCACAGATGGTGTACTACGCACGCAGCAGTCTTGAAATATGGCGACGCACTGGCAAACCTGCTAACTACATTATTCCCAGTGGCAACTTGGGAAACTCCATGGCCTGCATCTGGGTGAAGGCGATGGGTTTGCCGATTGGTAAAATTATACTGGCGACGAATGCAAATCGTACCATTGCGGACTTTCTTGATTCAGGTGAGTGGCGACCACGTGCAAGTATCGCAACGCTGGCCTCTGCAATGGATGTGGGTAATCCAAGTAATATGGAACGCTTGCGCGCTTTGTATAACTTTACACAGATTAAAGAACAAATCGCTGCGGTGAGCGTTGATGATGCTGCGATTCGTTTGCGAATCAAGCATGATGCGCAAGTTTTGAAACAAATATGGTGTCCCCATACCGCCACTGCGGCGGAAGTATACTGGCATCTTCCTGCTGACCAGCAGACATTACATTGGGTGTTGGTATCGACAGCGCATCCCGCCAAGTTCAACGATATTGTTGAGCCCTTGATCAATACAGCAGTACCGGTGCCACCGGCTTTGGCAAAATTGTTGTCATTGCCACAACACCAAACTGATATTGAAGCGCAATTGCCTGCATTAAAAGTACAGTTGCAGGCATCGGTATGATTAATTTTGACGAGATACCCGTGTGGTTGTATGCCACTGCTGCTGGCGTGGTGATATTTGCGCTATTGATATACAGAGTTGTGCGCATGTATTTACGCAGTCGAACTCGTCGACTGAATGAGCAGCACATCGAATCCATTGCATACGAAGTGTTAAGAGATATTTTGATACCCAATGGCAACGGTGGACAAATTCATATCAATTATTTGTTGTTGACTGAACGAGGGCTGATGGTAGTTGATTTGTTTGATATACCCGGATCGATATTTGCGGGTGATCAAATGCAGCAGTGGACTTCTATTGGTCGCAAGCGTCGTTATCAATTTTCAAATCCACAAAGCTTGTTGTACGACCGTATGGCTGCAGTTAAGTTGTTGGCCGGTACAGTACCCGTTGATGGTTGCTTGATCTTTACTACTCGTGGTGAATTTCCCAAGGGTAAGCCTAAGTATGTGGCGCGCATTGATGAGCTGGGAAATTATTTTCCGATTGTTGACCGTTCGCGTGGCTATGTTGCTGGTGCCTTCAATGATGTATGGCGCAATGTGAAAGCCAATGCGCAACCGAATTTGCGAGCCTAGCTTTTAAAAATCAATCGATCAATCGTTTCTGAATCCGAGAATTTGATTAGTGCAAACAGACTCACCATTAACAGCGACAAAAACCATTGGCTTTACGGAGTTCTTAGTTCTGGTTGGAGTGATGTTGTCTGCGCAGGCTTTGGCGATAGATGCAATGTTGCCAGCATTGCCAACGATTGCTCATGCGCTTGGCATCAATGACGAGAACCATGCGCAGTGGATTATTACTGCCTATGTCGCTGGAATGGGGATGGGGCAATTATTCTGGGGCGTGCTGTCCGATCGTTTCGGCAGGCGTACTGTGTTGTTGGTGGGATTGGCGAGTTATTCGATAGCCGCGTTGCTGGCAGCATTGTCAAACAGTTTTCACAGCTTGTTGATGTGGCGATTTATTCATGGCGTTGCGGCTGCCAGCATGGTGATATCGCGCTCAGTGGTTCGCGATCTGTATGAAGGTCGACAAATGGCGCGAGTGATGTCGTTATCGTCGATCGTTTTCATCATGATCCCAATTATTGCACCGACCATTGGGCAACTAGTATTGCTAGTGGCGCCTTGGCGTTTTTTATTCGTGATGTTCAGCATCTTCGCCATGGCGGTATGGACATGGGTCGTACTACGTCTGCCAGAAACATTGCATCCTGAATATCGACGTACATTGTCAGTGGTTCACATTGGTCAAGCTTTCCGGCAAGTGCTCGGTAATCGAGCTTCAATGTGCTACACCTTTGGAGTCACGATGATATTTGGTTCCATCATTGCCTATGTTGGTATGGTGCAGCAGATTTTTGCTGAAGTATTTCATCGACCCAGTGCTATGCCCACCATGTTTGCACTATGCGCTGCCTCCATCGGTATTGCCTCCTTTACTAATTCCAAAATAGTGATACGTCTTGGAATGCGCGTCGTTTCGCAAACCGGATTGTTGTTGTATCTCGTCATTGCATGCATTCACTTGGTCGTTGCGATATTGGGAATGGACTCGCTTATCACTTTCGTGCTGCTACAGGCATTGCTGATGAACTGCATGGGACTGATGATTGGTAATTTCAATACGATGGCGATGGAACCAATGGGTTCCGTTGCAGGTGTGGCCGCGTCATTACAAGGTGGCATTGCCAGTGCATGCGGCGCATTAGTGGGTGCATTTATCGGCTACTTCTTTAATGGAACAACCATTCCATTGACCATTGGTGCGATTTGCTGCGGCGTCCTGACGCTTGGGCTGGTGTTGATTGCAGAGAATGGAAAATTGTTCAGAGCTCATCATGCGACCCCGTTACCGATGATTGCTGAGTAGTTGAATCTTCGAAGCTCAACATGGCAGATGGTTTGGCAACGTAATTGCAACTCAGTGCCAGCCAAACAATCTTTCAGCATTTGCCGTCGTCGCCACTGCCAAGACGTCGATCGACTCATCGCGACACATCGCCAACTGATTCAACACTGCGGGTAGGTACATGGGTTCATTACGACGTGCTGCAGGCTTCGGTTTCAAGTTACGCGGAATCAAATAGGGCGCATCGGTCTCGATCAACAGGCGCTCCAGTGGAATGTAGCGCACTGCATCGCGCAGCGACTGACCACGGCGTTCATCGCAGATCCAGCCAGTAATACCTATGTACAGATCCATATCGAGATATTTCTTTACCTGATCCGAGGTGCCAGTAAAGCAATGCGCCACAGCGCCTTTCAATTGCGAACGGTAGTCACTCAAGATACTAACAAACGCCTCATGTGCATCGCGTTCGTGTAGAAATACCGGCTTGCCGATCTTCACAGCGCATTCCAATTGCCAGCGAAAAGCATTTTCCTGATCGATGTGTGTAGAAAAATTGCGAAAATAATCCAGTCCACATTCTCCCACCGCCAGTATTTCGGGTTGCTGCATCAGTTCCAGTAATATTGCTCGACCTGCCGATGTTAAATCCTTGGCATGATGTGGATGCACGCCCGCAGTTGAACGTAATTTATCCGGATGATGTTTGACCAATGTTAATGCCGCTTGACTATGCACAACATCACTACCGGTAATTATCATTCTTTTTACACCCGCAGCCGCGGCGCGAGTCAAGACGGTATCACGATCGACATCAAAACTGTCATGTGTCAGGTTAAGTCCAATGTCGATCAATTCCAGCGCAGCCATTGGTATCTACTCGTGTGCATATAAAGAAAGGGCATTGTAATCGTAACGCGAGTGAGTAATGATCACGTTATTACCGTTGTATGTGAGTGAATCTTGGACTGGCTGCAAAAATATGCTCTTGTTCTGATGTGCGCGCTAAGCTGTGTCTGTATAAGTGGCAGCTCAATAGCGCAGTCGTCTCAGGAAGCATTGAATGACCTGGTTGGTCGAGTTGAATATTCATTTTATTCCAGTGATAAGTCGGCATTAAAGCAGAGCTTGGACGCATTGGAAAAAGTCGAGATTGATGATGCGCGCCGCGCTGATCAAATCAATGCATTGAATTTTGGTCGCTGGAAACTGGCACAGTTGTATGCCGAAAAAAAAATGACTGGCGAAGCGGGCGATCTGGCCGACAAGTGCACTGAGTCTATTGAAGTAAAAAAATTCAGCAAGAAAGCCAAAGCCGAACACGAAGCCTTAGTGGCCGCTTGTTACGCAGTGCTTGCGGAAGTGCGATTTGTGCGCACACTGTGGTATCGCAATTCCATTGATGATCATCTACAAAAAGCGCTTAAACTTGATCCGAAGAATCTGCAAGTGGAATTCGTCGCTGCATGGGCCAAAGCATTTCGTGAACCCGCCGCGCCAGAATCATACTCTGCGCTTAAACAAGTAGTAGCGGCATTCGCGGACAGCGCGGGTCGATTGCAAGATACAGGTTGGGGATATGCCGAAGCGTTATACCTGCTGGGCAAAGCCGAGTTGACGCGTCACGATAATTTGGCGGCACGCAATGCGCTAGAGCGCGCCGTGGTGATTGCGCCGGACTATGTTGGCGCGCAAGCATTATTGAAACAGTTGTCAGTTAGATAGCAATGAATCAAGTCATCAACAAGGTCTCTCCACAACTTCCATTGTTTTCCGCTCAAGAAGACCCGCGAGTCTGGCAGGTGCGGGTCAGTCAACGCGCTCGACGTTTATCAGTACGTGTGTATCCGGCCGGTCGTGTTGAGGTGGTTGTGCCACGCAGTACGGCGGCGTGGAAGGTGCAGCAATTTGTCAGTCGTCATCGCCAATGGATTGATGAACGCGTTCGTGAATCTTCCGCTCAACAAGTGACTCTGCATCCACCCCAGGAAATTCTGTTACCCGCAATCGAAAGACAGGTACGGGTTGAGCATGCGTTATCAGCGAATTCCACACGTTTGCGAGTGATAGATGATCATTGTATTCAGCTGCGTGGCAAACTGGACCCGCCTGCGGAATGGGCGCGGATACTGAATCGTTGGTTGATGAAGACAGCTGAAGTCGAGTTTTCACGACGTGTTCAGCAACTTGCCACAACGTATGGGTTCGAGTTTGAGCGTGTACAAATTCGCAGGCAACGTACACGCTGGGGTAGTTGTTCATCGCGCGGTACGATTAGCTTGAATGTATGCGCGCTATTTTTGCGACCCGAAGTATTGCGATACTTATTGATTCATGAGCTGTGTCATACGCGACAGATGAATCATTCACGGCGTTTCTGGAAACTGGTTGCCAGTTGCGAACCTGGCTATCGTGAATTGGATCATGAATTAACCGCTGCCTGGCGACATGTGCCGCCATGGGTATTTGCTATCTAGACCTATAATATCTTTCTCTCGCCGCTTGCAAGAGAGGGTGGAAGGATTTCTGAATATGTTGAGATCTTTGTAAGACTTCATTTCTGATCATCATGTCTACTCCAATCAATCCCGATGAGTTTATGCCACACAATGCAGTGGACGTCAGCAATGAATCCATTCATTGGGAACTCGGTGAGTCGCTTAGCTACAGCGACTATCTTGGACTTGATAAAGTGCTCAATGCACAAAAACCACTGAGCTTTGAGCATGACGAAACCATGTTCATCATTCTGCATCAGACAATGGAATTATGGATGAAGCTGTGCATTCATGAACTGACTGCAGCAATCAAGCATATTCAACGCGATGAGTTGGGCCCAGTATTCAAAATGCTAATGCGGGTGTCGCGTATCCAAGTTCAAATGGCGCAGTCGTGGGATGTACTTGCGACCATGACGCCAATGGATTATTCGGCATTTCGAAATTTTCTGGGCAAAGCATCGGGCTTTCAATCGTATCAATATCGTACTTTGGAATTTTTAATCGGTAACAAGAGCGCAACGATCATTGATGTGTTTCGTCGCGAGCCTGAAGTGTATGCTGCGTTGACACGCGCTTTGAATACGCCAAGCTTGTACGACGAGTCGCTGCGTTTACTCAGCCGTCGTGGTTTTGATATTCCCGGTGATTGTCTTGATCGCGATTATTCGCAGCCTTATCAAGCCAGCAAACAAGTTGCTGCTGCGTGGTTGGCGGTGTATCACTCCAGGGAAGAGAACTGGGATTTGTATGAGCTTGCTGAAAAACTAGTGGATCTCGATCATCGTTTTCAGGCGTGGCGTTTTAATCATATGAAAACCGTCGAGCGTATCATCGGTTACAAACGCGGAACGGGTGGTAGTAGCGGTGTGGGTTATCTGACCAAAGCGTTGGAGTTAAGATTTTTTCCAGAGTTATGGTCGGTCAGAACGTCGATGTAACAAGCGCAGATCGCATAAGATAAACCAATAAGTTTGTTTCGGTAACTCGCTACAACAGCAGTTGCCTAAGTCGGGTCGTTCGATTTGAAAGGCCTGTACTTCCACGGCTTTAATTAAGTGCCGCATGTTTTCATTCGAAGTTCAGCATGCTGTGCAACGATGCGGCGAAGTTTTGCCGCACAAAATAAATCGTTTGCCACTTTCAGTGTAGAAAAAATTACTCGTTGCACTTAATAAATATAAGTCAGTACCGACAACAGTTGCTGATGCATATAAATGTGCATGTACGTAAAGTCCGCAGATGATTTTGCTTTTCTCTCGTTAAGTAATCGGCATGAACCCTTACGATTTAAATGATCGTCAAGGTAAGTCAATTGCTGATAACGCTTTAGGCGCGTCACGATTAGATGCCATTTGTGTACTGGCTCACGTAAACGATCTAATGTTATTTGCGATGTTGTAAGGGTGAATTACTCAACTGTAGATATCGATTGAGCGACTTATAGAAATTATTAAAGGTGAAGTAATGGCTTTTTCATGCATCTCTTGTTCAACAGCGAATTTCTAAACAATCGTAACTAAACATGAAAAAAAGAAAATATTGGTATTCGTTGCAATACTGCATGCTGTTGCTTATGGCAGTTTCTGCGTCGGCGCAAGTGGTACACGATGCAGGTACAGTGCGTCAAGAAATTGAAAAGCAACAAGAGCCCATACCATCGAAAAAGGCTGAGCCAACACAAATTCCCAATACTGCTGCACCTATATCTAATGGTGTTCAAACTGCAACAGTGACCGTCACCACGTTTCACTTTAAAGGCAACAAACTAATTAGCGAGATGGAACTAGCCAAAGCGGTTTCTGGTTATCTTAATCGACCAATCAATTTTACAGAGTTACAACAAGCCACCATGGCGGTTGCAGAAACTTATCGACATGCAGGTTGGATTGTTCGTACTTACTTACCACCGCAAGATGTCAGTAATGGGGTTGTTACGATTGGTATTATCGAAGCCTTGTATGGAAGCACGCGTTTGGATGGCGATCCACCAAAACGAATTTCGGTTGCGCGTTTAGAATCAATGGTGTCATCCGAACAAGTGGCGCGTGAAACTGAAAAGCCATTGAATGCCACCAAACTCGATCGTTCGTTATTGCTAATCAATGATCTGCCAGGTATTGCAGCCACGGCCAATTTGGCCATCGGCAAACGTGAACGTGAAACAGACGTGGTGTTAAAAGTTACTGACGAGCCCTTGTTTAATGGCGAACTTTCGATTGATAACTCGGGTTCGCGCTTTACGGGTGAAGATCGCGTGACCGCTACTGTTTCGGGCAATAGCTTGTTCCATATCGGTGATCAAATCAGTACTACGTTGCTGCATGCTCAAGGGATTAACTACGGACAACTTAGTGGTACCGCACCGATTGGTTATAGCGCATGGCGTGTAGGGCCACATGTGTCGTATCTAAAGTACGAATTAATTGCTCCAGAGTTTACTTCGTTGGATATTAAAGGTTCATCCACTTCGGCTGGGTTGGATGCTACTTATCCGTTGATTCGTGCACGTGCCAAGAATCTTTATTTCTCGTTTGCATACGACAATGCAAGTTATAAAAACGAAGCGCTCGAAAAAATTACCAGCAAATACAAAATATCAACAATCGCTGCCGGTCTTAAGGGACATCGCTTCGACGACTTCGGTGGTGGCGGTATCAACAATGCAGCACTGACTTTCATTTCTGGTAAAGCCGATTTGAATGATTCGCCCAACCACGATGCCGACGCTACAAGCACCAAGGTCAATGGTGGTTTTAGTAAGTTGCAGTATTCATTTAGTCGTCAACAATATCTGACCGATCGAACTTCTTTGTATGTTGATGTGACTGGACAACTAGCCAGTCGCAATCTTGATTCATCACAAAAGTTCTATCTGGGTGGCGCCACCGGCGTGCGTGCTTACCCTGCAAGTGAAGCAGGGGGTGATCAAGGAATATTGCTCAATCTTGAAGGTCGCTTGCGATTACCTCATAACCTTAGCGCAACCGGTTTTTATGATTGGGGTCAGATCACCGTTAATCGCAATAATAATTTCACAGGTGCAGCCACACTTAATAATTATAAGCTGCAAGGAGTGGGTTTATCCATTGGTTGGGTAACCCATTTTCACTTAGGCATTCAAGCTGCAGTGGCGCATCGTATTGGTGACAATCCGCGCGCTGCTGATAACAATGGTAATGATCAAGATGGAACGTTGAAGAAAAATCGATTCTGGTTACAAGCCAGTATGTCATTTTGAAATCTATGAAAGCAAGCACTTGGGAACGCTCCCTTATGAACTACACTCTTCGCTCAACTAACCAGCTATCGGCAGCCGTAATCAAACAATTGCGGCCCTATGGTAAGTCTCAACACATCAATTGGTTGCCCTATGCGGCACCCATTTTTGCGTTATTGAGTTTGTCGCCAAGTGTTGATGCTCAGACAGTGGCTCGACAGGCCGGCATTGCTCCTCCTGCTGCCACGCAATTACCCACGAATGGTCAAGTCGTGTCGGGTGCTGCAACCATTACACAAAGTGGCGCGAAGATGGACATTACCCAAACCACTCAACGTGGTGTGATTGATTGGCAAGCATTCAACGTTGGTTCACAAGCACAAGTTAATTTCTTACAACCATCAACCAGTTCGGTCATGTTGAACCGCGTGTTAGATACACAAGCCAGTCAAATCTTCGGTCGCATCACTGCCAATGGTCAGGTGTTTCTCAGTAATCCCAATGGTGTTTTCTTTAGCCCCACTTCTACCGCCGACGTAGGTGGTTTGGTGGCCACCACCCATGCGATCAGCAACAGTGATTTCATGGCGGGCAACTATATATTCAATCGCAATGATTCCACTGGCAGTGTTGTTAACGCCGGTGAAATACATTCTGGTCTCGGTGGTTACATCGCATTGCTTGCACCCGAGGTTCGCAACGAAGGCATCTTGGTTGCACAGATGGGAACTGTGGCGCTTGCTTCTGGCGAAGCAGTGACATTGCATTTTGATGGCAACACGTTGGCAGGTGTAGTGGTTGACCCGTCTGCTATCAAGTCATTGGTTGAAAACAAAGGCGCTGTGATTGCACCTGGTGGCACCATTATTCTTTCAGCCAAAGCACTTGATCACTTGCAAGGTGGCGTGGTGAAGAACAGTGGCAACATTGAGGCGACTGGCTTATCAGTTAAAAATGGCCACATTGTATTGGAAGCATCCGACAATATTGAACAAACAGGATCAGGATCGTTGAATGCTTCAGGTAATAACGGTGGTACTGTCACGGCGAATGCAGGACAAGACGTCAGCATCGCTGGCACTATTCAAGCACAAGGTGAGTCAGGTACTGGCGGCAATGTAACTTTATCAGGCAATCGCGTCGGTGTATTCGATGCGGCGGTCATCGATGTATCAGGTACAACAGGTGGCGGTAATATTTTTGCAGGTGGCGGCTTTCACGGCGAAGATCCGTCGATCAGTAATTCACAACAAACTATCATTGGCAATGGTTCAACATTGAAAGCCGATGCAATTGCTTCGGGCAATGGCGGTAACATAGCGGTATGGTCCAATGATTATACAAATTTCATCGGTCACATCAGCGCGCGTGGTGGTGCAACTGCTGGTGATGGTGGTTTTGTTGAAGTATCCGGCCACA
>JAICKZ010000129.1 GCA_025927665.1 Steroidobacteraceae bacterium
CAAGGCGACGGCGGTATTGTTTGTCATTTATATAGCGATGGTTATCCATGGATATTTTCGATGGCATCGCCGCTTTGCATTGCAGGTCAACTTGCAGAGTGCATCCTCATGATACCGGAACAAGTTGCCGCCGAGATGTGGAATCTTGATCCGCATACATTGCATGCAACACGCATTAAGAATGGTTTGACCAATGAAAGCTATCGTATTGATGGTGGCCCAGAAAGAATCGTCGTGCGTATCAGTACCGCAGATGATAATGCGTTGCAGATTAATCGTACCAGTGAAAGCATTGTATTGAACTTGGTTGCCGCGGTCGGCATTGGCGTGCCAATACTTTTGTGTCAACCACAATTCCATATATTGATTACGCGGGAGATATCAGGACACAACCCAGATAAGTATGAAGTCGGTGATATATTCAATCTCTTGCGTATTGCAAAATTGCTGCATGAGTTACACGAAATGAACGTAACCCAGACCGTGCAGCAAATACATCTGGTAAAAATATTGCGTGGATACTGGCAATTACTTGGCGAACCAGAGAACGAACAGGCAATGATCATTGCGCAAGAGTCCGATGCGCAATCACAGCGCTGCTTGTGCCATAACGATGTGCATTATTTGAACTTGATTGATGATGGCACACGGTTATGGTTATTGGATTGGGAGTACGCGGGTATAGGCGATCCGTATTTTGATCTGGCATCAGTATGTTGTTATCACGATTTCGATGCAGAGCAACGATCAATGTTTCTGGGTTGTTATGCGTCAAATGCCACCCAACTGGATCTTGCACGACTCAACCGTATGTGTTGGCTGTTTAACTACATCAAGGAGTTATGGTTCGCAGCACGCAACCTCTCTGGCATCAATCAATAATGCGCAACGATGCGTTAAAGTTAGATCAGCATAACTAGCGCTTAAGGTTCTCCCCAAGTATAACTTGGAATCTCGGTGATAGGTGTGCCCAACTGGATAGTGATCTCGCGATGCGATAGTAACTCGATCGCAGCCAAGTCACCGGTGTATTGGCTCACCACATTATTGTCGGTGACGTATACGACCACTGGTACACCAGGATTGCCAGCAATGTCTGTGTAACTAAGTGGTTGTCCCCAAATTGCAAAGATCTGACCGAGTGTGAACGTGCCAGGCGCAGGCGCTTCGACATGAAGAATACCGGTGCGGTTATGCGTATGCGTTGAATAATTGCAGTGGCTTGTCGGCGACGTTTCAACAATGCCAATGTGTGAAGGCACCGCGAGTGCTTCGCCATTTAAATAAATCGATAGATGTGCGTGCACGTGATAAACCTGACTCGTGACGTTGCAGCGTAAACCTGCAATAGGTTGTCCCAAACCACCCGCTGACGTATCGCCATCAGGCCAGTGCGAAGCGCCGATCTGACGTCCATCGTCCAGAGGAATAGTTTTGCTCGCGATTGGTGGTAACGAGCTTGATGAGCTTGACGAACTTGATGATGAACTTAAACTTGACGACGAGCTTGATGACGAACTCACTGAGCTGGATGAACTGGAGCTTGTACTCGAAATAGAGCTCGACGATGAGCTGGACGAACTCGAACTGGAGATGGAACTTGATGACGAACTCGAGATTGAGCTGGCGCTAGAATTTGAAACAGAGCTTGATGACGAACTTGATGTTGGAATCGAGCTTATGCTTGAGGTCGAGCTAGAAGAACTTGACACTGAGCTCGACATTGCACTTGAAGATGAACTTGATACCGGCGGTACTGGTACGGGTACCGAGCTTGAACTTTCACTTGATGTTGAACTTGATTCCGAACTTGACGCCACACTTGATATGGAACTGGACATCATGCTCGATTCAGAGCTTGACGTTACACTCGAGGTCGAACCGCCGGGTGGTGCATCGGACAATGACATGCCGGCGCTAGAAGAAGCATCTCCGCCGCCGCTGCAACCCAATAGCGGCAGTGCCGTCAATAGGGTTAGCAGTGTTGGCAACCTCCATCGTGGCATTGAAGAATGAGGGGCAAGGTCGTTTCCACCACTAGATGACCTTATTCTGGTTGCCGATTTGTTCAGAGCTGAAGCGCGTGAAATAGTGAAGTCGGATTCCATTATTGTTGATCTCGTGGTGACGACGAGTAAAAAGCATAAAGTGGACATTGAGTTGGCGTTGTAGTCCTTTGCCGTAATTGGCTGACCGTCCACTCTGACTTTATTATGCGTCGAACAGTTCACCAACCAGCCGACTACAGGCCTTCACTACCCATCTAGGACTCGCACACTTTCGGCAATCGCGTTTACAATGCCACGATTATTTGGATGATCTTTAACGAGTTGATCGCCATCCATGTTCAAGTTGTAATTGGCGAGGAGTGACAATGCATTATAGATATGGATTAGCTTTCATCGTGCTGTTCAGCATGATGACGCACGCCGCAAACGCGCAGCCTGGACATTCAATCGATATCGTAAGCCCCGATAAGCTCATTACGGTAAATTTTAATCTGGATGGCAACGGCATTGCCCACTACAAAGCATCGTTAGACGGTAAGCAAGTACTACAGTTATCGCGCTTGGGATTGGTGCGTGACGATGCGGACTTCTCAACAAAGTTGAAATGGGTCAAAGATCAACCGATCGAACGCGTGGTGGATGATTATAGTTTGCTGACCGTAAAGCGCCGCATCAATCATTATGTCGCCAATCGCAAAGTCATTGAACTGCGTGGTATGAATGGCGAGCCGATGCAGATCATTTTTCAAATTTCTAATGACGGAATCGCTTACCGTTATTACTTTCCCACCAACGCTACCAAGTTGCACAAAATAAAAGAAGAAAAATCTTCATTCAATTTTATGCCTGGCACACGCGCGTGGTTGCAACCCATTGCAGTCGCCAAGTCAGGATGGAATGGAACCAATCCGTCGTACGAAGAATATTACGAGAAGGACATGGAGGTTGGATCACCATCGCCCACGGGCGCAGGCTGGGTCTATCCTGCGTTGTTTAAATCGGGTGACACGTGGTTGTTGGTGAGTGAAGGTTCGTTGCCACGCAACTATTGTGGCACGCGTCTGCGTTCGCAATGGCATAACACGGAATACACGGTATCGTTTCCAGATCAACTCGAACGCATCGGCAATGGCGCGGTGAATCCTGAATCGGTCACGCCATGGCTCATGCCTTGGCGTTTTATCGTTATCGGTAGTTTGAAGACCATCGCCGAATCGACGCTCGGTATCGATCTTGCCGATAAGGCCGTGTTGGATGCCACTCAGTTTATCAATGGGCCGGGTAAAGCATCCTGGAGTTGGCCATTGATGGGCGATGACAAAACCGTGTTCGATGTGCAAAAACAATTCGTCGATTATGCAGAGTCGATGCATTGGCAATACACATTAGTGGATGCTTTGTGGGATAAACAAATTGGTGACGACAAGCTTAAAGAATTGGTTGACTATGCCAGTAGTAAAGGTATCAAGATATTGGTGTGGTACAACTCAGCGGGCGATTGGAACACCGTGTCTTTAACGCCACGCGATCGCTTGCTGACGCATGAAAGTCGTATGAAGGAATTTGCAAAACTTAAGGCAATGGGTGTGGCGGGAATCAAAATCGATTTCTTTGGTGGCGATGGTCAGTCTGTCATTGCTTATTATCGCGACATTCTTGACGATGCAGCAGCGTATGGTTTTGTAATGAATTTTCATGGCGCCACTTTGCCGCGAGGTTGGGAACGCACCTATCCCAATTTGATGACGATGGAAGCGGTCCGTGGATTGGAATTCATTACCTTCGATCAAAAGAATGCAGAAGACGAACCTACGCACGCAGCCATGTTGCCTTTCACTCGCAATGTATTTGATCCCATGGACTTCACACCGATGGTGTTGGATCACATCCGCAACATTGAACGTCGTACCAGCAGCTCGTTTGAACTGGCATTGTCGATCTTGTTTACTTCAGGAATTACTCATTACGCCGAAATTCCAGAAGGAATGGCTAAAGCGCCTGACTATGTGCAGGAATTTTTACGTCATGTCCCAAGCATATGGGATGACATGCGTTTCATTGATGGGTTTCCGGGAAAATACGTGGTACTTGCGCGCCAAGGAAATGGTCATTGGTATATCACGGGCATCAATGCAGAGAAAACCGAAAGGAAAATCAAATTGTCACTGGCCGATCTGCCCATAATGAGTCATGGTATGTTGATCACTGATGGTGAAGGTGGCAATTTGTCATTCGTCAGACAGGATATTGATCCGTCGCTCAACAAGACGATGGAAATCGTGATGAAAGGAAGAGGAGGATTTGTGATGGTATTTGAATAAAGTCTTTTGAAGACTTCAATTGAAAGCTTTATTACATCTCGATGTTACCGAGAAAGCAGACAACTTCATCGTGCACCCGACGATGAATACTGTAGTGGCGAATCAATCATTAACGCGTTGCACGTCGTGCTTCCAGAAATTGTTGTAACAAACAGAAGCTCAACAACAATATTCCCACCACGATGCGGGTCCACCATGAGCTCAAGGTGCCATCAAATACAATCAAAGTTTGAATGATGCCAAGAATCAATACACCAAAGAAAGTACCCGCCACATAACCAATGCCACCGCGCAGCAAGGTACCACCAATGACGACTGCAGCAATCGCATCCAGCTCCAATCCTACTGCGTGCAAACTATATCCAGATAACATGTAGAAGGTCATGATGACACCCGCAAGGGCAGAGCAAAAACCACTTAGCACATAAACACCAATCAAGGTTTGATTGACTGGAAGCCCCATCAAATGTGCAGAAGCTTCATCACCACCGATGGCATACACGGTGCGGCCGAATTGCGTGGCATGCGCCAGCCACATACCAATCAACACCACGGCAAGTGCAATCACCGCACTGATGGACAACGATGCAGAGCCTAAGGGAATGCGTGTTTCTGCGAAGAAGCGATACACAGAGTTATCAATGCTGATGGATTCAGTACTGATGAGATAACTTAAACCACGCGCGAGAAACATACCTGCCAGTGTGACAATGAAAGGTTGTAAACGAAAACGTTGAATCAGAAATCCATGCATCAAACCGAACAATGAACCCACTAACAGTACCAAAGGAATGGTGATAAATGGACTGATGTGATGTTGTTGCACCAGTGATGCAGAGATCATCGTGGTGAGCGCAATTATCGATCCCACCGACAGATCAATTCCGCCGGTGAGAATGACAAAAGTCATTCCCACCGCCACAACGCATAGAAAAGCATTGTCGATGAGCAGATTCAAAAACACCTGCGGTGCAAAAAAGCCATCGAAGAAAATCGAACCCGCTATCGCCATCGTAAAGAATAATGCAATGGTAATAAGCAGTGGCACGTAGCGCGCATCTAAATGCCAGTGTCTGGTGATGGGTGCTGATACGGCGTTCATGTCGACGTGCCTGACTTGAAGAGAACAGCACGCATGCTGTTGCGAAACTCATTGGATTGCAGCAACATCACCACGAATACCAACACGGCTTTCACCGCCAGATTAACCTGTGGTGGCAATCCCGACGAGTAGATCATCGATGTAAGCGTCTGAATGATCAGGGCACCGATCATCGTGCCCACTACCGTGAATCGACCACCTGTTAATGCCGTGCCACCCAGTGTCACGGCGAGGATAGCATCGAGTTCCATGAGTTGGCCTGCGTTATTACCATCGGCGCTTTTTACATTGGAACTGATCACAAGCCCGGCAAGGCCCGCCGTGAATCCACAAAACATATACAAAGACAATGTGATCATGCGCGAGCGCACACCGGCAACGTGTGCTGCGACCGGATTAAGACCAATCGCGCGAATGAACAAACCCAGCGCAGTGCGAGTAAGCAAAACATACAAACCGATTGCAGTGAGTAGCGCGATAATGAGTGCGAAAGGCAAGCCAAATAAAAAACCATTGCCAATGTAAAAGTAGGGGGCGTAATAAATCGTGATGATTTGACCACCTGTAATCAGTTGCGCAATACCGCGACCGGCAACCATTAGAATCAACGTGGCGATGATGGGTTGCATACCCGTTTTAACGACCAGCAAGCCATTCCACAATCCACAAAGCGTTGCCGTGATTAAGGCGCCCGCGACGGCGATAAACAAAGTGGACAAACCGGAGTGTGTTGCACCGTATGTGCCGTCGGTTATCAATGCAGCCACCGCTGCAGTAATGGCAACTACTGCGCCTACTGAAATATCCAAGCCGCGCGCGGCAATTACTAACATCATCCCCGTCGAAACTAACATGAGTGGCGCCGCTCGATTAAGCACGTCGATCAGGCTGCCACTGAAGTGACCATCGAACCAGGTAATACGCAGGAAGCTGGGATTGACCACACTGCTGATAATGATCAACAACAATAACGTTGCGATTGGCGATAACAACGGATGTGATCCAATGCGCTGGAAGAGTGATTTGTGTTCGTTGTTATTCATGGGCCACTATTCATGATCATGCCTGTCCTGCGATCAATGCATACACGGCTTGTTCATCGCAACCACCAGGCAGTTCGCCTGCTTTGCGCCGATCGCGCATGACAAGAATGCGATCAGATTCAAGTAACACTTCATCAAGCTCGGCAGAGATAAATAACACTGCCATACCTTCTCGAGCCAGCGCCATGATGGCGGTTGTGAGTTCGTGTTTGGCGGCGACATCGATGCCGCGAGTGGGCTCATCAAGAATTAATAACCGTGGATGAGTGGCAAGCCAACGACCCAATAATACTTTTTGTTGATTACCACCTGAAAGTTGACCAATGGGCGTTTCAATATTCGCGGTTTTAATACCTAACAAAGCAACAAACTTTGTGGCCAGTTCTTTTTGCTCTTTGAATGCGATGCGAGGCAACAAACCATTGCGTGCCTGCAAGGCGAGCACAATATTTTCACGCACTGATAATTCGGCGATGATGCCTTCTGTTTTGCGTTCTTCGGGACATAGCGCCAGACCATGCGCAATGGCATCATGCGGACTATCAAGTGATAGCAATTTACCGTCAACGTGGACGCTACCACCATCAGCACTATCCAGGCCGAAAAGAAGACGCGCCAATTCAGTTCGTCCGGATCCCAGTAAACCCACAACACCAAGGACTTCACCTTGTTTGATTTCAAGATCGATCGGATGTATCTGTCCTTTGCGTGTTAATTGTTTGGCCTCAAGCACACATGCGTTTGTATTCGAATTGGCGTGCACGGCGTCGCTTTTATTGTTCATGATGAATTCGCGACCCACCATCGCCGCCACCAAACCATTGCGATCGAGTTCCGACGTTAAATACTCACCAACAAACAGGCCATTGCGTAGCACGGTGATGCGATCAGAGATTTCATATACCTGATCCAGAAAATGAGTAACGAACAAAATTGCAATGCCTTGTGTGCGCAGTCGTTCAATGACTGCGAACAGTTGCTTGACCTCGTGATCGTCCAAACTTGAAGTTGGCTCATCAAGAATCAACACACGAGCCGAGATATTAGTGGCACGTGCAATGGCGATCATTTGTTGAATGGCAACGGGATAACTGGATAACTGACGTGCCACATCGATATGCAGATTCAATTTTTCCAGCACTTCATGCGCACGTTGGTTGAGAGCCTGCCAGTCGATGCCGCCACCTTTAAACCAGGGGTGATAGGGATAACGACCGGCAAAAATATTTTCCGCCACGGAAAGGTTGGGACATAGATTCACTTCTTGATAGACAGTACTGATGCCATGGCGTTGGGCATCCAATGGAGAATGAGGTTGAATGAATTGACCATCCAATTCAATCGTCCCGCTGGTGGGTGGACAGGCGCCTGTCAATACTTTGATTAACGTGGATTTGCCGGCGCCATTTTGTCCCATCAACGCATGAACTTCACCCGCACACAACGTGAGCTGCACATTGTCCAACGCACGGACGCCCGGGAATTCACGGCTGATTTCCCGGGCTTTTAGCACGCATTCAACAGGAGCACTCATCCGTAGAATAATGAATGATCAATACTTACGCGTTGGCAGAACTTCAGCAGCATTTGCTTGAGTGAAAACCGATTCTTCGGTAATGATGCGTTTTGGAATTGGCTTGCCTGCCACCACATCTTTCACCGCTGCTATCAATTGCTCACCCAGCAAAGGATTGCATTCAATGCTTGCATTTAATTTTCCAGCCACCATGGCTTCGAAAGCGCCTTTTACGCCATCAATGGAAACGATAAGAATGTCTTTACCAGGTTTAAGACCTGCTTCCTCAATCGCTTGAATCGCACCAATCGCCATGTCGTCGTTATGCGCAAACAGTACCTTGATGTTTTTGCCCTCGGCTTTTAGAAAAGCTTCCATCACTTCCTTTCCCTTGGCGCGAGTAAAATCACCGGTCTGTGAACGTGTGATCTTATAACGTGGGTCGGCTGCAATCACTTCTTGAAAACCTTTCTTGCGATCGTTCGCAGGTGCAGAGCCAACCGTTCCTTGTAATTCAACGATATTGATATCACCGGGCCAATCCTTGGTATTTTCCAACAACCATCTACCGGCACGACGACCTTCTTCAACAAAATCTGAACCGATCAAGCTTACATACAATGAAGTATCGGTCACATTCACGGCACGATCCGTAAGGATGACCGGAATCTTCGCCGCTTTAGCTTCTTGCAATACAGTTTCCCAACCGGTTTCCACCACAGGTGAAAAAGAAATCACATCTACTTTTTGTGCAATGAAGGAACGAATCGCTTTGATCTGGTTTTCCTGTTTTTGTTGTGCGTCAGAAAACTTCAGTTTGATATTGGCTGCAG
>JAICKZ010000154.1 GCA_025927665.1 Steroidobacteraceae bacterium
TATATGTAAACTACTATCTCATTTCTCGGTATTGATGTTTCCAAAGCAACATTGGATTGTGCCTTACTACAACACGATCAGCTCAATCTAAAGTTATTGAGAGTTCACCGGTTGGCTTTCGGCGCTTGATCGATTGGTTGAAGCAGCGCGGTGTAATACTGTAAAATCGGTCAGGCTGATTTGCGGCATGCGTTGTACATGCGTGCGATGGTAGCCTATTCACGCATCGATGCTTTCAAGCCCTTTGTCATTCGCTTGAAGAAAGCGGGTAAAGCACCGATGGTCGTTATCGTCGCGTTGATGCGCAAACTGCTCAGCATCGTTCATGCAGTACTTAAGTCAGGTCAACTTTCAATGCTTCTTTGCATACTCATCCTTGACATCCATGACGGTATCTACGAGATAAATACAAAAACTTACTCGCCATCCAAGGCAAGTCATAATGATGATTTTTGTTATTCGCAAATAAATCGAACCACATAGTCTGAACATCCGCCACTATTCTGTTCCCAATTGTTACAATCTACACCACATTGAGCATTCATCTTTCCTAACAGCGCCCAAACCAATTCCAAACGAATTTCAAACCTGGCTTTGTTCTCACTTAGTGAAATCTTTAGATGTGAAATTAAGCATCGTAATTGAGAAAAGTTTATTACTGGATCCCGCTTGCCTGGAAATGACGTAGAGTTGAATGGAATGATGTACGTGCTTTGGATTACAACAAGAATTGATTAGGCCAGTACTCCTATAGTCGTTGAAATACTTATGAAGTCATTCCCGTGAAAACGAAGATCGAGCACTTTACGAGCTTCGTGTTGATTGTGATGATGCGTCGTGTAGCAATTGATTCTTAACGTAGAGTGGATTAGCGGCTTGCGCGTAATCGACCGTCATGTTCAAACAAATTGGTGCAATCGCGATTGCACCTACGAACTGTATTCCAGCTGCGCCGGAATGCGTGGAAGTTAAACGGAATATTGATGAATAGCATCGATTTATATTATGTCGGGCTTCGAAGATTCATTCCTGTAGGCTGGGTCGTGACCCAGCATTAATACGCAAGAGGTGATCTTAATCTAAACCACGACATTGCTAACAGAACGCCACTTCACTCATGCAATATTCTCCAAGGTCACCGCATCTGCATCAAAACCTAAGTTAGGTTGTAACCAACGCAATGCCTCTTGCAATGACATGCCCTTGCGTTTTGCATAGTCTTGCACTTGATCAAGATCAATTTGACCTACTGCAAAATACTTTGCTTTTGGATGCGAGAAGTACCAACCACTGACTGCTGCAGTGGGATACATGGCAAATGATTCAGTAATGGTAATGCCGGCTTTCTTCTCGACATCAAGTAACGACCACAACGTGGCTTTCTCGGTGTGATCTGGACATGCAGGATAACCCGGTGCAGGACGAATACCGCGATAGTCTTCGTTGATCAAATCATCATTGCTCTTGCGTTCATCGGATGAATATCCCCAAATCTCGCGACGTACGCGTTCATGCAACCGTTCCGCAAACGCTTCGGCAAAGCGATCCGCAATGGCTTTAAGCATTATACTTGAGTAGTCATCATGTTCCGCTTCAAAGCGTGCGATGTGCGGTTCAATACCAAATCCAGACGATACGGCAAATGCACCGATGTAATCCTTCACACCGCTATCTTTGGGCGCGATCAGATCTGCCAAACAACTGTGCGCATGACCTTCAGGCTTTTCGCGTTGCTGACGTAAGAAATGTAATCGCGCAATCACTTGTGTGCGTGAGTCGTCAGCATACACTTCGACATCGTCACCGATACTATTGGCAGCAAACATTCCAACAATGCCGCGCGCTTGTAACCAATGTTCACGCAACACCTTCGTCAACATGATCTGTGCATCTTTATAGAGGGCACTGCATTGTTCACCCACAACAGGATCAGTCAGGATGGCTGGAAATTTTCCGGCAAATTCCCATGCGTTGAAGAATGGCATCCAGTCAATGTAATTCACCAAATCTTGTAATGGATAATCCTGAAATACTTTGATTCCTAAGTGACGTGGCACCAGAGGCACGTAAGTTGACCAATCAGTCTTAAGCTTGTTATCACGTACCTGCTGTAGCGAATACTGCGGTGCCTTACCTTTCTTACCATGATGTTGTTCGCGGCGGCGTGCATGTTCTTCTTTAACCTTCTTATGGAATTCTTCTTTAGTGCTAGCAGTAATCAAGTTGCGACATACACCGACCGAACGTGATGCATCTTTCACATACACAACTGAACCTTTGTATCCCGGATCGATCTTGATGGAGGTATGTGCGGGTGAGGTGGTTGCACCACCAATCAGTAAAGGCTGTATAAATCCTTGACGTTGCATTTCCTTTGCTACATGCACCATTTCATCCAATGATGGCGTAATCAATCCCGACAGGCCAATGATATCGGCATTCACTTTCTTTGCTGCTTCAAGAATCTTGTCGCAAGAGACCATGACGCCTAGATCAATGACTTCAAAGTTATTACATTGCAGCACTACACCGACAATATTTTTACCGATGTCATGCACATCACCTTTTACTGTAGCCAGCACAATTTTTGCGTCGGCCTTGCGTACATTGCCTTCACCCAATGTTGCTTCAATAAAAGGAATCAAATGCGCAACGGCTTTTTTCATCACGCGTGCGGACTTCACTACTTGTGGCAAGAACATTTTTCCAGCACCGAATAAATCGCCGACCACATTCATTCCATCCATCAAGGGTCCTTCAATCACTGACAAGGGACGATCTGCTTCCAAACGCGCAGCTTCGGTATCTTCAATCACATATTGATCAATTCCTTTTACCAACGCATGTTCCAAACGTTTGATCACCGGCCATTCTCGCCATGCAAGGTCTTCGGCCTTTTTAATCGCGGCCTCGCCTTTGTACTGACCTGCCATATCAAGCAAACGTTCAGTAGCATCATCGCGACGATTAAGAATCACATCTTCAACACAATCGCGTAACTGCGCATCAATGTCTTCGTAGATGGCAAGCTGACCTGCATTGACAATGCCCATACTCAAACCATTCTTGATCGCGTAGTACAAGAACACTGAATGCATCGCCTCTCGTACGGGTTCATTACCACGAAATGAAAACGACACATTACTAATACCACCGCTGATACCCGCATAGGGACATGTACGCCTGATTTCCGCACAGGCTTCAATGAAGTCAAGCGCATAACGATTGTGTTCTTCGATACCGGTTGCCACCGCAAATACATTCGGATCAAAGATAATGTCTTCCGGTGGAAAGCCCACTTCTTCGGTCAGTAATTGGTATGATCGTTGACAGATTTCAACTTTGCGTTTCACGGTGTCGGCTTGACCTAGTTCGTCGAATGCCATGACGACCACGGCAGCGCCGTAAGCGCGAATCAAACGTGCGCACTTCAGAAAAGGCTCTACGCCTTCTTTCATGCTAATGGAGTTAACAATACCTTTACCTTGAATACACTTAAGCCCGGCTTCAATGACTTCCCACTTGGATGAATCGATCATCACCGGCACGCGCGCGATATCGGGTTCGGCCGCTGCAAGATTTAAAAACTTGATCATGGCGGCTTTTGAATCCAACATGCCTTCATCCATGTTCACGTCGATGATTTGTGCGCCGCTAGACACTTGTTGTTTCGCGATATCCAATGCGGTGTTGTAATCATTCGCTTCAATCAACTTTCTAAACTTAGCCGAGCCCGTCACATTAGTACGTTCACCGACATTCACAAACAAACTATCTGCGCCAATGTTGCACGCTTCCAAACCACTCAATCGACATTTGCGTTCAATGTTTGGAATTTTGCGCGGCGGATATTTAATCACCGCATCATGAATATGATGAATGTGATCCGGTGTCGTACCACAACAACCACCAACAACATTGACAAAACCACTTTCTGCAAAGTCACGCAGAAAGTCAGCAGTTTCACAGGCATGTTCATCGTATTCGCCAAATGCATTAGGCAAACCTGCATTGGGATAAGCACAAATATAGGTATCCGCAATGGCAGAAAGTTCTTCTATGTAAGGACGCAATTGTTTTGCACCTAGTGCGCAATTCAAACCGATGGTGATGGGTTTGGCATGACGGACTGAGTTCCAAAATGCTTCAACCGTTTGCCCTGACAACGTCCGACCTGATGCATCAGTAATGGTGCCAGAGATCATGATAGGAATATCAATATTCAATTCGTCCAATACACTTCGCACCGCAAACAACGCGGCTTTGCAATTGAGCGTGTCGAAAATAGTTTCTACCAGTAGCAGATCAACACCTCCTTCAATTAAACCCTTGGTTGCTTCCGAATATGCGGCTACCAATTGATCAAAATTAACTGCGCGATAACCTGGATCATTGACATCGGGTGATAACGATGCAGTACGATTCGTGGGTCCCAATGCGCCGGCGACAAATCTTGGCTTACCCGTTTTTGCAAATGATTCATCAGCCGCGTTGCGTGCGAGTTTGGCAGCTGCAACGTTCAGCTCACGTGCGAGTGACTCCATTCCGTAATCCGCTTGCGAGATTACATTCGCGTTGAAAGTGTTGGTCTCGATAATGTCAGCACCGCTCTCGAGATATTTATGATGAATCGCACTGACGATCTCTGGCTGCGATAACACCAACAAATCATTATTGCCTTTAAGATCACGATGCCAATCTTTGAAACGTTCGCCGCGATAAGCTGCTTCGTCTAATTTATAACCTTGCACCATGGTACCGAATGCGCCATCCAATGTAAGGATGCGCAGTTCAAGTAAGCGTTTGAATTCCGCAATACGATTTTCGCAAGAAGTAATCATGTAAGGTCCTTCGGTCTGATACCGAGAATACGGCAGGCCGCATACGTCAGATTAGCCTGATTCAAAGTATAAAAATGGAATTGTTCAAAACCATGAGTACGCAGTTCGCGTACTTGCTCTGCCAACACAGCCGCGGCCAATATACGACGTGTCTCTGCATCGTCATCGAGCCCTTGATAAGCACTAGCAAGCCACTCGGGAATGGACGCGCCAATTTTTGTTGCCATGCGCACTACCCCATTAAAATTAGTGGCCGGCATCAGGCCGGGTACAATGGGAATATCGATTCCTGCTTTCGCTGCTGCATCACGAAAGCGAGCGTTGATTGTATTATCGAAACAAAACTGTCCTAGTGCACGAGTGGCACCCGCATCCATTTTAAGCTTGAGTAATTCGATGTCATGCTGAAGGGATGATGAATCGGGATGACGCTCAGGATAGAACGAGACACTCACTTCGAACGGCGCTATACGTCGGATGCCCGCAATCAACTCTGGTGTCGATTGATATCCTTGTGTATGCGGCTGATAAGGACCACTTATTCCAGGCATGTCACCGCGCAACGCGACGATATGACGTATACCAGCATCCCAGTATGCACGCACAATGTCATCGATCTCGCCTCGCGATGCCGCTACGCACGTCAAGTGTGCCGCAGGATGCAGAGTCGTTTCTTCAACGATGCGCTTAACGGTGGCATGAGTACGTTCACGTGTTGAGCCACCAGCACCATATGTAACCGAAACAAATGCAGGTGCGAGTGGTTCCAGGCGCCGAATTGCTGACCACAATGCAACTTCAGCCTCCTCTGTTTTGGGTGGCGAAAACTCGAAAGACACCTGCACGGGTGAAGGAGCAATTATTGACTGATTAATACTTGTATGTGACATGCGCTTAATGAATGACAGATTATTTAATTAATAACTTTAGATAATGGTTATCTAGTGCCTACACCGAGTAACAGATGTATCTTTCCCACCTGCAACATTTTCATTTTTTCACATTGAATGCCTGCGCGCTCCAGCCAACGTCTTAACACTATCTGTGGTTTATCGTCAGTCGCTTCATTCAATCTTTTGCTGTTTTCTATGACAATGACTTTGCCATCATTGCGTAGCACTCGCACAGCTTCACGCAATGCAACAGCCGGACGATCTGCCGCCGACAGTACGTGGTCAAAAGTGATCGTATCAAAACTATTGGCGGCGAATGGCAATTGATACATATCACCGCGTTTAAATTCACAATGATTTAATCCTGCGCCATGTACCTTAGCACGCGCCACACGTAATGCTTGCGTCGAAATATCCAACCCTATTGCATGCGTCGCGTGACCGCCCAGCATGCGGAGCAAGCTGCCACTACCCGTACCGACATCAAGTAACTCGCCTAATGATTGAGTTTGCTTCGCTGGAAACAATATCTTGAGCATGGAAGCGACGACATCTTCATTGTTATAAGTGGATTCAGCGGAACGACGCACATCATCCCATTGCGCTGCTGCATGACGTGCGCGCTTATCTAATACTCGTGCACGTTGAGTATGATCCTGCTGTACCACCGGATCATCAATGCGAATTTGCGACAGAATAGTTGAGACCAATTGTCCTGCATCACCTAATGCGTTCAATCGATAATAAATTCGTTGTTCTTCACGAAAGCGTTCCAGTGCGGCTGCATCCGTTAATAGTTTTAAGTGGCGCGAAATACGTGGCTGACTTTGCCCTAGCACTTCGGCGATTTCACCCACAGTTAATTCACCGTCCTTTAACAACGCCAATAGCCGACAACGTGTTGGTTCAGCCAACGCACGTAACAATTCAGTCGATTGTTCAAGATGTAGCATTTAATAAGTAGCCAACTTAGATTGGATTTATAATTTATTAAGATATTTATTATATAACAAATTCTTTATATAAATAAAAGCGAATAGTAGATGCATAAGATTACTTGATGCAAGAAATTTGTAACAATCGGTATTGACAACTCTGTAATACAGAGTACTCTGTATTTAACTTTTGAAACGAGAGACTTCCATGGTCATCAGTAAAGAAGAAGCCGCTCAGGCATTAAACGACATCAATAGCGCCAATAAACGTACTACCAACATGCAGCATTACCGACATCTGGCGCCGCACCTGATCTTATGGGGATTTATTTGGTTGATCGCCAATACGGTAACGGAACTTTGGCCTGCCAACTCCGCCGCGATCTGGAATGGATTGTCCTGGTCAGGCGTTGTTACTTCCATGTGGATTGGTTTTCGCAGCAAGCATCGATCCCACCCTTTCGCTGCGACCTCTGCGGAAGCTCACGGTGAGCGTGGCTTCCGCATTCTTTTAACCATGCTGACCATTTTGGGATTTTTCGTTGCTACTTTTTTCATTCTGCCAAAAATGGATATGAAACAAGCTAATGCCTACATTTCCATGTTCTGGGGTGCTTATTACATGATTGTGGGTATCTGGGCTGGCGCGCGCATGCTTGTCGTCGGCGTATTGACGGTCGTATCGATTTTGTTTGCCTTCTTCGTTATTCCTCAGCATTACTTCTTATGGATGGGTTTGATGACGGGCAGTTTATTGATTCTGGGTGGCGTATGGTTGCGCAAGGTGTAACCATGGGCAATGCAATCAGTGTTCCGGATGAAGTTATTCATCAATCCATTCGCTTGAAAATCATGGCATCACTCAATGCGGTTCATGGTACTCAGGGCTTGGATTTTGTAGAACTGAAAAAACTTGTCAGTACCACTGATGGCAATCTGGGTTCGCATTTGGTGACGTTGGAAAAAGCCGGTTATATCAATATCGATAAACAATTTGTCGATAAAAAGCCGCGTTCACGCGTCAGTATTACACGCTCGGGACGGCATGCTTTTGCACAACATGTTCAATTTTTGCGTGACATTCTTGAGACACCTCAGACCTGAATATAGATGGTTTCA
>JAICKZ010000001.1 GCA_025927665.1 Steroidobacteraceae bacterium
CAACGCACGCGTTTTACAACTGATACCGAACAACGTCATCAGCGTGGTTTGCCGATTAATAATATTGATGAACATTTTCTATCGGCACTGACACATGGATTACCCAACTGCGCCGGTGTCGCACTTGGATTTGATCGTCTGCTGATGTGTGCGATTGGCGCCAAACATATTGATGAAGTACAAGCATTTTCTTTCAAGCGAATTTAGTACGAGAAAATATTTTGATGATGACAAATCTATTATTTTCTGAAAATGAAATAAACCGCACCCATCATGCACAATGCGGCCCATAGATAGTCGAGTTTGATTGATTGCTTCATATACAACATCACGAAGGGTACAAACACAACAAGCGTGATTACTTCCTGCAAAATCTTTAACTGCGCCAGATTCAATGCCGTGTAACCAATACGGTTTGCAGGTACTTGTAATAAATATTCAAACAAGGCCAGACCCCAACTGATCAGTGCTGCTACGTACCAGGGGCGCGCTGCGAGGTTTTTAAGATGCGCATACCATGCAAATGTCATAAATACATTGGAACATGTCAGCAGAATAATGGTACGCAGGACAATCGGCATGGTTAACTCCACCAGAAAATGGCAATCGCGGTAAGATATAACAAAATGTATACGGAGTAATCATGAGCAGCCAATTTGGATTAATGCGCGAATCACGTTTCCGTCCGTTTTTCTTTACTCAATTCTTAGGTGCGTTCAATGATAATGTTTTCAAAACTGCATTGATCACCCTGGTAACGTTTCATGCCAGCCAATTGACCACCATCGATAGTGGCACGCTTGTTACGTTGCTGCCTGGATTATTCATTCTCCCCTACTTCATATTTTCAGCGCCCTTTGGACAAGTCTCAGACAAACTAGATAAAGATCGAGTTGCACGCGCAGTCAAAGTATTTGAAATCGCCATCATGTGTATGGCAGCTTATGGTTTTTTGCAGCATCAATTGTGGGCACTGATCAGTGCATTATTTTTGATGGGTTTGCACTCCACTATTTTCGGACCAGTCAAATATGCTTACCTTTCCCATCATCTGTATCCTGAAGAATTAGTGGGTGGCAATGGCATGGTGGAAATGGGCACCTTTGTTGCGATCTTACTGGGCCAAGTGTTAGGTGCATGGTTGATTATTGTCCATCCGGAAGGCGGCATCGCCTCTATTGGTGTCATCGTCATCGCCATACTCGGTTGGTTGGTCAGTCGTCATATTCCACGCACGCCCGCTGCTGATCCCACTTTGATCATTGACTGGAATCCGGTTACTTCAACCTGGCGTAATTTACGCATGGCTAACACCACGCGTGCAATATGGTTGTCATTGCTGGGCATCTCATGGTTCTGGTTTTATGGTGCAACCTTGTTATCGCAATTTCCAACTTATGCAAAAGGCATAATTGGTGGAGATGAGAAAACTTACATCGCCATGCTCTCGATATTTTCCACTGGTATTGGCGTAGGCTCCTTGCTATGTGAAAAATTGTCGAGTGGTCACGTGGAAATTGGCCTCGTACCCTTCGGTGCAATTGGCTTGACTGTATTCGGTGTAGATTTGTATTTCGCAACACCGCATGCAGCACTCGTTGGTGAATTAACTTTCCGTGTCATTGTCGATTTGATTTTGATTGGCATTTTCGGTGGCTTATACATCGTGCCCTTATACGCCTTAATTCAATCACGCACTGCGAAGCAATATCAATCACGAGTCATCGCCGCTAATAACATACTCAATGCTGCGTTCATGGTTACATCGGCAGTTGTATCACTTATTTTATTAAAATATTTAAAGATGAGTATTGCGCAATTATTTTTAGCCACTGCGATATTCAACGCGATCGTTGCCATTTATATCTATTCGCTGGTGCCGGAATTCTTGATGCGCTTTATTACTTGGTTATTGGTACATTCGATCTACAGACTTAAGAAAAGCGGTATTAAATATATTCCTGAAGAAGGCGCCGCATTGCTGATCTGCAATCATGTTAGCTTTGTTGATCCATTAATCATTATGGCAGCTTGTCCACGACCCATTCGGTTTGTTATGGATCACAATATTTTTAATTTGCCTATCCTGAAATTTGCGTTTCGCGATGCGCGAGCGATTCCCATTGCACCTGCGAAAGAAAATATTGCCACTCTCGATCAAGCATATGAAGAAATTGCAGCCGCATTATCGGCCGGTGAGTTGGTGGCAATATTTCCTGAAGGTGCCATCACACGTGATGGCGAATTACAGCCATTTAAAAGTGGTGTAGAAAAGATTCTCGCACGCACTCCAGTTCCAGTTGTACCGATGGCGTTACGTGGTTTGTGGGGCAGTTTCTTTTCTCGCAAAGATGGCTCTGCGATGACACGACCATTACGTCGTGGATTATTCAATAGAATTTCATTGATGGTGGAAGCACCGCTTAGTCCGATCGGTGTGAGTGCAGAGAGTTTGCAGCAGCGCGTAAAGGAGCTATTGACATTGTAGAACATACTTCACCTAACCAATCCATGCGATAGTATTGTGACATCGTGGTTATCTCAAAGCCGACGATTCAGTATTAACATTTTCCTACATATCCGGAATGCTTATTGAAAAAATAAATGGATCGACATGCTTACTATGAACGAATATCTAATTCAGTATTTGGTGGAACATATCTAAGTTGATGTATGAATAATAACTTACGTAATATTGAATAAATTCCGCTCATCCTGAGCTTGTCGAAGGATTCATTAAGACTTGACCTCTGCACGGGAAGACGCCGTATTAAATTTTATGTCCAGAAAATTAACTGAGTTTATAAACTCAAATCACTCCCATCTGCTTCAACACTTTCATCGTCTCTTCTGGCGTTACATGTTGAATGGCTTGCCAACCACAGGCACGCGCGGCTTCGACATTGGGAAGAAGATCATCAATGAATACCGTATGCGGCGGTTCCAGATCAAAACGATGTTCAGCGAGCTTGTAAATATCTCGACTTGGCTTCATTGCGCGTGCCTCGAACGATGGCAAGGCACTATGTGCCAGTGATAACAATTGATATTGTTGATTTAATTGCGTCCAATGCAAATCACCCGCATTACTCAAGAGATGCACACGATGTGTCGATGACAGTTCACGCGCCAACGCAAACATCGATTCAACCGGCGTAAACATGCCAATCCAATGTTGTTTCAATAATGTTCGATCGAGATTGGGAACAAGCCGTGCCATGTTATCCAGCAATTGATCGCCGGCGAATTCACCGCGCTCATGCGCTTCCAGATCGATGGCTGCAATCACTTCTTTGATATCGTAACGTTGTCCTGATGCGGCCAGATAATTCAGCAATGGGTTATAATCCAGATGCACCAGCACCCAGCCCACGTCAAACACCACAGATTTAATTTCCGACATACATGGTTCCTATTTGGTGAGCGATTTACCACTCTTCGCAATTTGATGATATTACCGTTAACATCTCATCGTCACACATTATTAACAGAACATTATTCGTGAAAACTTCAAAAATAGTTTGGCAAACCGCTGTATTAATCGGATTGATGGTAAACGACTATGCTTACGCTGATGAGGAAACCATTATTACCGATCGACCCGATTTCGTTGAATCAAGCGATGTGGTTGGCAATGGCAAGATGCAGATCGAAGTTGGTTTGAACGTCGAACGCAACAACGATGCTGGTGTGAAAGAACAAACGTCCACCACGCCGACATTGATACGTGCGGGTCTTAGCGATCGTTGGGAACTGCGTATGGAAACCGATGGTTTGGTTCGACAACGAACTTCGATTAACGGCAACGATGAAACAGTTAATGGGTATTCGGATATTGCTTTGGGAGTTAAATGGCATTTCACTGATGCCAATACTTCCTCGCATGCGCCTAGCACTGCTTGGTTATTTCACATTGACATGGACACCGGCTCATCAGCATTTCGCGGTGTTGGCTTGCGTCCTTCATTACGTTTTGTTGCCGAGTGGGACTTACCTGACGACACTGGAATCGGCATCATGCCCGGAATTGTGTATGACAAGAATGATCAACATCGCTTCATCAGCGGCATCATGGCGGTCACCTATGGCAAACAATGGACCCCAAACTTGCATAGTTTTATTGAAATTGCCGGACAACAACTCGCCAAGAACTCCGATGGTGGTAACTTTGTCACTGCAGATACAGGCTTGTCCTATCTACTCAGCAAAACAATTCAAGTGGATGCTTCAATTCAACGTGGCTTGACTAACGATACACCTGACTGGAGTGGCGGCGTTGGATTTTCGATGAAGTTTTAATCTTTGTACTTATGCAGATTGCGTAGAGTGTTCCTTTGACGGACACTCGTGCTTTACTAGAGGTAGCACATGCGATTCATCATGTTCGTCATCATTATGGCCTTATCAATAACATTATCGAGTGCGTCGACGGCACAATCTTTAACGAGCTATCAAATCACTAAAACAGTTGCACTCGGTGCGCCTGATCGTTGGGACTATCTGACATTTGATCCAGATTCACATCGAGTGTACGTGGCACATGGTGATCGCGTAACCGTAGTGGATGGTCACGATGGTTTTATCATAGGACAAGTTGAAGGCATGCCTGGTGGCACACATGGAATTGGCATCTCCACTGCAACTGGCATCGGTTACACCGATGATGGTCGCGCTGGCATCGTAACCGCATTTGATCTTAAAACATTAAAGGCAACCAAGATTATTAAAGCGGCTGAAGACGCAGACGGAATTGTGTTTGATCCGTCCAGCCATCATTTCTTCGTCATCAATGGCGATTCAGGCAACGTTACGGTGATTGATCCAAAATCAAATGATGCCATTGCAACTATAAATATCGGCAACAAATTGGAGTTCGGCGCTGCCGGTAACAATGGCAAGTTATACATCGACGGTGCCGAGAAGAACGACATTGTTAGAATTGACACCACTACCAACAAAGTTGATGCGCATTGGCCCATTGCAAATTGCGAAAAACCACATGGCATTGCCTTTGACGCCACAACTCATAGAGTGTTTGCAAGTTGCGTGAATAACGTTCTCGACGTGATCGATTCGGACGATGGCACCATCATTGCGACCTTATCCATTGGTAGCGGAACAGATGCTGCGGCATTCGATCCCAACCGCAAATTGATTTTCAGTTCCAATGGCCGCGATGGCACGTTGACTGTCATTCAAGAAAAAGATGCCAAAAGCTTTGTGGTGTTAGGCAATGTGAAAACTGCAATTACCGCTCGTACTATGACGCTTGATCCAGCAACAGGCCGTATCTATCTGGTTGCGGGAGATATTGATACAAAAGCAGCGACAGCTAATGGCAGACCGCAGTTAGTGCCGGGATCAGTAAAGTTATTGTTTGTTGATCCAACACACTAGCTTATATAGTGAGTGTATGAGTTTTCAGACTTCTACTGCTTCTACTCCCTTGATAATAATCTTGCTCATACCTTGGCTCGCAAGCAACTCGATAAATTCTATTAATGCGTTTGGTGCCGAGCCAAAATCTGCGGTTAAGTACCACCATTCTCCATAGCGCTCAATCGGCGTGAAGGAATGAACCGCGCCACTGAGTTCCAGTTCGTTTTCTGGGTTCTTGTCAGCGATGTCAAGCCACCGAGTAATCCAATCCTCTAGTTGCTTGATATTGTGGATTGGTTTGTTAAATAAAATTTGAATAGCATTCCAAGTGAATGGATAAACCTCTACAGTAAAGTAGCCGAAATTGAAGGTTTTTGGCTCGAACTCTGGATCAAGTTCGATATGCAACTTGTGTGGCTTTGGCGTGTTATCTGTTGTCTTTGATAAGATATCAACGCGAAGATACCGATAAGGATAGGCCATTGTGTCATTGTTAATACTTAGCAGAAGCTCGCTAACACTAGTGGACTCTTGTGATTTTAGACAGTCGCGTGCATGAACAAAGAACCGAATATACCTTTCTCGTTCTTTGCTTATGATCTGTTCAATATCATAAACTGCCCACCGTTAGTTCGCCAACTCAATAATAGTTAGCTAACTCAATTCCTACCGGTGCGTCTTCAACTTCACCACACGACCCGAATCTGCCGGCGCTTCATTCACCACCACTACTTTGGCACGACGGAAAAAATTGAAATCGGTCGCGCTTGCCCAGGTATAAGCACCCATCATGCGACCCACAACCAAATCGCCCACTTCAAGTTCGGGCAACATGATGTTGTCGTCAATCACATCGATGGAATCGCAAGTCGGGCCTGCAAGCACACTAGGAAACAGTTCAGTGCTTTCTTTCAAAGCACGGACTGGATACTTGGCATGATCAAACATTTGTCCACTGTATGAACCATACACACCATCATCCAAGTAGTACCACATGCTGCCATTGCGCTTGGCCTTGCCCATCACCGTGGAAACTGAGATCGCCGCGGGCGCCGCAATGAAACGACCTGGTTCAGCAATCACGCGCACATGCTTGGGCAGGTGAGCCAGAGCGGCACGAATAGGCGTGCAGAATTCATCAATCGGCATTACTGCTTCATTGTAAGAAACTGGGAAGCCACCACCGATATCGAGCACATCCAATGCCGGTAAGCCGGCAAGCAATGCTTCACCATACAAACCCACACAGGCGTTGATGGCTTCGACATACTTGGAAGGTTCTGTGGCTTGCGATCCCACGTGAAAACTTAACCCACGTACACGCACACCAAGAGCACGTGCTTGCTCAATCAAACTGAGGACTGCGCCCTGTTCACAACCGAATTTCTTGGAAAGATCGCATACTGCATTCGGACTGCGGAACGAGACACGTACTAATAACTCCGCGCGTTTGCGATAACGCGCAAACTTTTTTACTTCTTCCGGATTATCAACAACGAAAGTATTCACGCCGTAACGCAAGGCGTCGCGAATGTCACTGTCGCGCTTGATAGGATGCGTGTGAATGCAACGATCTGGCGCAATGCCTGCAGCCTTCACCAATTCCACTTCACCAGTGGTGGCGAGGTCAAAGAATGCACCTTCATCACGTAAGCATGCTACCACTGCCACGTGTGGCAACGGCTTGAGTGCGTAATGGAGATCGACTCCGGGTAGCGCGGCTTTCAGGGCATGATATTGACGCCGGACTTGTTCGCAATCCACTACCAATAGTGGCGAACCAAAGCGTGCCGCCAATGAACGGATTTCCTCATCACTAAGCGTGATGCTGGACTCGTTAACTTTGTCGGAAGAGAAAAGAGAAAGAGACTGAACCGCTGCCCGTGGTAACACGTGTAGTCCTCGTAAAAAGCTGCTGAACACTTAACCAACCCACTCAAGAGTCTGGTCGAGCGGCACCGGCAGCTTTCGCGCCCTGTCTTCGGAAGCAGTTGGAATGACAACTGCCTACAGGCTTTAAGTGCTCTCTTACACAGGCACGGCGACTGAGCATCGCCGGCGGACGCAATGTAACAAAAACATTTCACGATGCAAGAACTTGTGCACGCTTTTTTAATAACGTTTTTTTATGACAATAGAAATGCTGAAATACTCGGCAAATTTTGGCGTTGCGCTCAGCAACTCACTGACTCAAAAATCTACCGCCGCAACAAATAAGAGAACAACGCCAAAATTTGCGCAAAGCGGAAAGAGTTTTCAGTCCGCAGCGGCACGCTGCAAACGATCTGTCACCGCTTGCCATTGCTCGCCGCTGGGAACCTGCTCCACCAACATGCATTGAGCACCTGCTTTATCAAGCGTACGAAGATTGGCATACAGAGAATGAGCGTAAGCAGCCGCATCGTTTCCAGCATTGACCCAGCTCACTGTGTCTTGTTCAATATCTCCTGCATACATTGCTAGCACTGCCACTTTCTGCTTGCGTTGAACATATTCATAAAGCAGTTGATCGAGTTGTACTCGGTTGACAATGCGAATCGGTGTTGCAGGTGAATAATGTTTCTCAAGCATTCCCGGTGCACGTGGTGTGTCGATAGCGAGCGCAGTGGTTACTTCTGGAACCACGGCTTGCAATTGCGATAATGTAATTTTACCGGGCCGTAACAAATGCGGAACCTCACCTGCACAACTAATAATGGTGGACTCCAACCCGATCTCGCAATCACCCCCATCCAACACCAGCAAGTCATCACCAAATTCATCGCGCACATGTGAAGCCAACGTGGGACTGACATGACCAAAGCGATTGGCAGATGGTGCAGCAATTCCACCACCAAAAGCTCGCAGTAATTGCTGCGCAATGGAATGACTTGGCACGCGAAGCGCGACCGTATCCTGTCCACCGGTGACAGCATCATTCACTGTCGCAGCGCGTTTCAATATTAGCGTAAAGGGTCCAGGCCAGAATGCGGCAGCTAATTTCTGTGCAGCAGGAGAAACTTCGCTTGCCCAACGCGAGAGTTCTGATACATCACCAATATGCACGATCACCGGATGTGAACTTGGGCGGCCTTTAAGTGCAAAAATTTTTTTAACGGCTTGCGGATTGCTCGCATCTGCTCCCAAGCCGTAAACGGTTTCAGTTGGAAATGCCAGTAGCTCGCCTGAGCGCAGCACAGCGACAGCGCGCTCAAGTTCGTCATTTGCAATTGTATGAATTGTCATCGTGACATGATACATGTGAAAACGGGCGCAAGAAGCGCCCGTTCTAGATAGATAATAATCGACCCAGTACTTAGATCAGACTTAGGGGTAACCAGACTCACCTGGATCAACCACTACCTCACGTACTCGATAGACACCGTTGTAGCGATTGACGTTTGAATACACAATGCGCCCCATACCTTTATACAAAGCGTACATACGCATCGTATCCTTACCGCGATAATTAAACGGCGCAAACGCCTTGCCAGTAATGTGGCCAGTGGTTGCAGTCGGTAGACCGATCAAGTCTTCTACTTCTTGCTGACTCATGCCTTCACGAATTTCACTTAAGTCATGACTACTGCGAGTGGCAGGTCGAGTGGATGCAACGGGTTTACCCACAGGCTTGCTTTCACTTACTGCTACACCACCTTCTTTGTAGTCATTCAAGTTAATGGAACCTACGACATAAGGCGCAACCTTCTTGGGCAGCTTGTCCGCAGATTTATCACAATACTTGCGGGCTTTCCGATGAATATGGGACTTACTTACCTCAACCAACAATTCCTTGTAACGACCATTACCGGAATTACCCAATGCCTTGCACATCCATGAGATCGAGTCGACGAAAACTTCACCATTGCCGCCACGCGTATAGTTTTGTGCCAACGCCTCAGCAGTCACATCCATTAATTCCTGATCGGTAATACCTTGATTAAATATTTCTTCAGCCGCATGTTGCATCGAACCCAATCCACCGCTTGCCAGCATCGTAGCGTAACGCTTGCCGCTGGCATCCAATGCAAAAACATTAACTGTAATCAACATCAATATCAGACAAGCAAGACTCATCAGTTTTTTGTTCATACCATTCTCCACCTTTTTTATGCATTAATAACACTGAAAGAAAGGAACAGAAACCTACCTAAGAATTATTACATTCATTATCTTTCGCTCATGCGGCGCTTACCAATTTTGATCTTCCCCTTGAATATCGGACACCTGGTTAAGAGGCTTTGCATACATAAATCGAACTGCATGGGACTAAGTAACCTCGCGTTAAATGCAAGCGTTGCCGATTGTAATACACTTCAATCTGATACGCGGTTGTTCTACTCGATCGATCAACCTTTCCACGTGTTCGCGACACATGGCGGTGCGGCGTATTCTCATTACAATGATGCGGACTCGCAACGGTTGGCGCAGAAAGGCTGCACTCGGTCACAAGTGTTACGACAACCACCTACTGACAGGATGCTGTCAGTAGCCTGCAGGTAGTATGTTCCGCAGCACATTATTTATTAGCGACAAGGCAGATCGACAACAATTTCATGTAAGAAGTACCATGCTCATGCCGTAGGAGTGGCTCGCGACTGTCTGTTTTTATACTGCGGTGAGGGATCGTGTCGACGACAATCTACCTCAATATCTTATTCATCTTTGCGCTGCGTTTCGCGATTGTTTGTATAACGCCCTCCATCCACATTCACTTGTCGAAATTAATTGGAGCATATTATGAACGCAAAAATTATTTATTACTTTGTATTTGATGGTTTGGTGGACTATGAAGCGTCATATGCATTGGTTGCAATAAATAATCCGCAATTCCAGCGCGAGCCGAATGGCTACAAAGTAGTGGTGGTGAGTGAAACAACTATTCCGATCATCACCGCGGGCGGAGTGCATATCACTCCAGACGTGACACTTTCTGAAATTGATACAAAGCAAGCGGCGATGCTAATCCTGCCTGGCGGTGCCAAATGGGAAAAGGGTGGAAATATGGAAGTGATCGATACTGCAAAAAAAATATTAAAGGACGGTGGCGTCGTCGCCGCAATATGTGGAGCAACACTGGGTCTAGCGAAAGCAGGTTTGCTCGACAAGCGACAGCATACTAGTAATGCACCTGAATATCTTTCATCCAGCGGGTATCGAGGTGCTTCGAACTATGTGGATACGGACGCGATAACCGATTCAGGAATCATTACTGCAGGCGGTGTGTTTCCGACCGGGTTTGCTCGCGAAATCGCAGAAGCGTTGCAACTTTATGAAGCAGATGTCGCCGATGCTTGGTATCACCTCATCAAAACGGGTGACAAGAAATATTTCTTTGAACTGGTGCAACATGCTCAGCATACACATTAACAAATGGCGAAATCGCAAAGGAAACGGCTTAGACTCGTGAGTTCCACGCTCTTGCAACGAGCGTGCAATCAATATGGACAGCACGTCTCATGCACGCGCCAATACTGCCACTCCATGCGTCAAGTGAAATGCAATGTCTCTTGAACGTGCGGATGTAAACGACCATTACTTGCCAAAACCGTGGTTGTATCGAGATTCACGGCTTTACCATCCAGTTGAGTAAATCGACCACCCGCCGCTTCAACAATCACCGACAATGCCGCGATGTCTAGAATATTGACATCAGATTCGATCACCAAATCAATCTTGCCAGCTGCTAACAAATGATAGTGCAAGAAATCGCCATAACCTCGAATGCGATTGGCACTAGCAATCAATTTACCGTAATTAATCCACTGTGAACTTAGTGCGAGCGTTTTAAGATTGCCGCCCGAGATGGCACAAGCTGCAATCGAATCAATCTCACTGACCTTGATTTGCTTGTCATTCAACCAGGCACCTTTGCCCACTTCCGCATAAGCGAGTTCACCTCCATTTGCACCATAGACAGGAGCGGATGAAACGCCAACGATGAGTTTGCCTCGATGCATTAATGCGATCTGTGTGGAGAACATCGGATATTCACGCACGAAAGCCTTGGTCCCATCAATAGGATCGACTAACCAAAGATATTCGGCGTCGAGCCCTTGACTGCCGGTTTCCTCTCCATAAAAACCATGATCAGGAAAGCGTGTCGAGATCAGCTTGCGAATCACCTGTTCGGTTTCCACATCTGCCTGCGTCACGGGTGACTTATCCGCTTTTATAGTAATCGCGATGTTTTGTTGATAGTAACGCCGCACCACATCGGCAGCTAAGCGCGCGGCATCCAAAGCGGTTGTCAAGAAAGGTGAGTGCATCATGAAGAAATAACCAGCAACAGATTGATTCCACAACGCACAGCATAACCGATTCAATGTCCTTCTTGACACCATCATCACTCTGCCCTACCGTGCGCGCGCCCTTTGGTGATCACTTATCATAAAAGCAAGTGAGCACGGGAAGCCAGTGAATCATTACGACAATTCTGGCACTGCCCCCGCAACGGTAATCGAGTAAAAATCGTATCTAGGAATTTTAAAGTTCCAGTCACTGCATCAACGATGTGGGAAGACGATGCGACCGAGCAATGTCATTAAGCTTGACAGACTCATTCGTAAGTCCGGAGACCGACCAATCGGCTGGATGCGTGTCGTTGCGACGATCATCCATTCAACCTCGCGGTGGGCGATGGTGCGATCTCGTCTTGAATTCTTCATTGCGTGGTCTCGCTTCCCCCTGCGTTTTTATTAACCCAGTCCATACGGGCGAGTATGGGGAGCGTATTGTTAATGTTCATTCGTGTTGCTGCGGCGATGACCGCTTGTTTGTCATGTGTTGCTGTTGTTGCTGATCAAAATGATTCTGACAATGCACTGGATACGGTGGTGGTGACTGCCAGTCGTGTTGAACAACCTGTCAGCAATGTCATTGGCTCTGTCACGGTAATTGATCGAAAAGAAATCGAACGCCGTCAACCACAGTCGTTGCAAGATCTATTGCGTGGTGAAGCAGGTATTGATATCTACAACAACGGTGGTCTTGGTAAAGCTAGCGACATTTTTATGCGTGGCGGCAATACCGCACAAACATTGATTCTGGTAGATGGTGAACGGCTCGGTTCTGCAGCCAACGGCACCACCGCAATTCAATTTATCCCGATTGACCAAATCGAACGTGTAGAAATTGTGCGCGGCCCACGTTCGAGTCTGTATGGCTCAGACGCCATTGGCGGTGTGATTCAGATTTTTACCCGTAAAGCCAGTGGTGTGGATGCATCCATTGGCTATGGCTACCACGACACTCAGAGTTACTCCACAGCCATGGGCTATTACCACGATGGTTGGCGCATGAATTTCACCGGCAACTATAAGCAAAGCAATGGCTACAACACTTGCCGTGCTAATTTGCATGCTGGTTGTTTTACCGATGAACCCGACGATGATGGTTTTCGCAACACCTCTGCATCCACGCATTTGGGTTATGCCTTTGGTAACAAAGCTGATGTCGAGATCCATGATTTATACAGCACGGGTTATACCGAGTTCGATGGCTTTATCAACCAAGGACGATTCACCGAACACGCTCCAGGTATCAAGTTAAAACTTATGCCCATTGATAAATTGACAGTCACACTGACTGGCAGTATCACTCACGATAACCAAGACAACTTTAACAACGCGACGTTTCTAAGTCGTTTCAACACCGAAAAGCACAACGCTTCATTGCTGAGTGATTGGACGATAAACGCAAGCAACACTGTAATGCTCGGTGTCGATTACTTGCGGGATCACATTGACACGGTGGTCGATTCCACTGATCCAACGCAAACATTCGCTGTAACCCGTCGCAACAGCCATGGTGTATTTGCAGAATATCTTGGTACGTTTGGCAGCGAAGAATTTTCCGCCTCATTACGCAGCGATAACAGCAATCAATATGGCACCCACAACACCGGCGATGCCGGCTGGAAGTGGCGCGTCATCGATAAATTGTTGTCATTGAATGCAGGTTATGGTCAAGCGTTCCATGCACCTACATTCAACGATTTGTACTATCCTTTTGGTTCCGGCAATCCAAGGCTAAGACCAGAAAGCTCACGAAACGTGGAAGTGGGCGCATCAGGTGATCTGGCTTTTATGAACTGGTCCATTCAGGCTTATGAAAATCGTGTCAAGGACTTAATTGCGCTCGATAGCAGTTTTTTCCCCGTCAATACGGATGCACGAATGCGTGGTGTAGAGCTAACCACTAAAGCTAACTGGAATAAATTTAACACCGCAGTCAACTATACCTGGCTTGACCCACGCAGCCGTCAGCAAGGCGAAAACTACAACAAGATATTGACGCGTCGTGCGAGACAATCAGGCCGTGTCGAGATGGGATATAATTTTTTCATGTGGCAATTCAATAGTATTGTCAATGTTGTCGGACCACGGTTTGATGACCTTGCCAACACTCAGCGCCTGGGTGGTTATACAACCATTGACTTCAACACATCAGTTGTAATTCATAAAGACTATTTCATTCAACTCAAGTTGAACAATGTACTCGATCGTCGCTATGAAACGGCGCAGTACTTTAATCAAGAAGGCCGCAGTGTTTATCTAACATTGCATTATCAACATAAATAGAGAAACAGAATATGAACAACACGGTAACTAATACAAAACGTGACTGGGTTATTGGTATCACGCTGCTGGTGATACTGGTCATCACTCGTTCAGACCATTTTGGTTCCAGTATTAAACTGCCAGATGCAAGCTGGGCTTTATTTTGGTTAAGTGGTGCATTGACAATACGCTGGTGGTGGACTGCAATCTTGATGATGACCGCTGCAATAGTGGACTATGTTGCCATCAATCATGGCGTCAGCAGCTATTGCGTCACCGCTGCTTATCCATTCTTGATACCCGCATATTTATCACTATGGAGCATGGGACGTTGGGCTAGTCAATCACTTGATATTGAATGGCGATCATTGTTGCGTGTCATCGTGTCAGTACTCAATGGTGTGACGCTTGCATTCATCATCAGCAATTACAGTTTCTATACCTTCTCGGGAAAATTCGCGGCACTCACTCCATTGCAATATACGCAAGCAACGATGCAGTATTGGCCAGTGTACTTATTGCACACCACAATTTACATCGCGATAGGATTATTGGTGCGATTTGTTATTCGAGCATCTCATAGTGCATTGGCACAGACGCGGGCATGAGCTTCACTATTCCATCACCTGATGTTGCATTTTATGAATCAGCTCGAGCGCGACAGGATCAGCTGATCAAACCAACAGGCGCATTGGGCAGGCTTGAGGACATAGCATGCTGGTTTGCAGCGCGTCAGCGACGCACTATTCCTTCTGCGTTAACGCCTGGCATCACGGTGTTTGCAGCAGATCATGGCGTGGCCCAGCATAACGTCTCTGCGTATCCCGCCAGCGTAACGCAAGCGATGCTCAGTACATTATCCAATGGCCAAGCAGCCATTGCGGTATTGGCTCGTGACATCAATGCAATGTACGCCGTGGTTGATGTAGGCGTCGCTGGCGAACCCAGCAAGACTCAGAACATACATAACGAGCGCATTGCAACGGGTACAGCTGATCTCAGTACGCAAGCTGCGATGACGATTGCGCAAGCCGAGCAAGCCATTGCCATCGGTAGACAACATGCCACTCAAATGATCAATGGTGGTGCTGATTTGTTGATTGCAGGTGAAGTTGGCATTGGCAATACCACTTCTGCTGCATGCCTGATTGCCGCCACCACTCAACTGGATGCAGGTGTCTTAGTGGGCAACGGCACGGGTCTTGATGCCAAAGGTCGCGCGCATAAATTGACTATAGTACGTCGCGCATTGAGTCGCGTGGCTTCAACACAGACGTTATCGTCAATACAATTGTTGAGCGAGTTGGGCGGTTTTGAAATTGCAGCGATGACGGGTTATTACCTGCAAGCATCCAGCATGGGCGTACCTGTGTTGCTGGATGGATATATTTCAACTGCGGCTGCATTATTGGCCACTCGCATTGAGCCGATGACACGTGAATGGATGCTGGCAGCGCATCAATCTGCAGAATTGGGTCATGCACTGGCGCTTGAACATCTACGGCTCCGTCCCTTATTTAACTTGAATATGCGATTGGGCGAAGGCAGTGGCGCCGCAATTGCAGTGCCTTTAATTCAAACGGCGCTGCGATTGCATCGCGAAATGGCCACCTTCGCTGAAGCGGGCGTGCCTGGAGCTTAATTCCATGCTGATCAGTCTTATCAGACATGGCGAAGTCAACGGGCGTGCCCAAGTACTGCGTGGTCGAAGTGATGATGCGTTGAGCCAACATGGCGAACAGCAAATGCACGACATGGTTGCAACATTGCATACTGACATGACTGCGATCGCCTGTTCACCATTACAACGCTGCCGCACGTTTGCTGAGGAATTAAGCCAGCAATCTAAACTGCCACTGCATATCATTGATGAGCTACGTGAAATCAATTTTGGTGAATGGGAAAATTTGACGCTTGCTGAGGCAGAAGCACGCGATCCGGATTGTTATCACCTGTTTAAACATCAAACCGAACTGTGGCAGCCTCCCGGTGGCGAACCGTATGCGGTATTTCGTCAGCGCATCAGAGAAGCTTTACTGCAAATCAGAAACATTAATACATCGCATCTATTGGTGGTCACCCATGGTGGTGTCATTCGTGCATTGATTGCGGAGTGTTTACAGTTGAGTCCTGCCAGTGCCGCTCGCATTGGCATTCCATTAGCAGGCTTGTGCCAACTGTGGATCGATGAGCATAGTAGTAGCCTGTTGCGTCTACACTGGCTTAACCAATCTTGCTGAGCATGCAATGCGTCAATTGATTCTTGCAATTCAGTTTCTGACGCGCCTGCCCACGCCACAGATAAAAAACTTTACCAAGCAGGAATTATCCAGCACAGCCCCATGGTTTCCAATAGTCGGTATCATTGTTGGATTATTCGTTACATCACTGGTAACGCTGGGCACCTATGTTGATGTTTGGCTGGGTGCGCTGCTGGGTTTGATTACCTGGGTTTGGATAACAGGTGCGTTACACCTCGACGGGCTTGCCGATTTAAGTGATGCACTGGGTGCCGCGCATCGCGATCCACAACGCTTCCTGCAAGTGATGCGCGATCCGCATGTCGGAAGCTTTGGTGTCATTGCGTTACTCATGTTATTGATGAGCAAATTGATTCTGCTGCAATTGATCATCACGCATCATTTGTTGAACTGGTGCTTGTTACCATTGATTTGCGCATGGTCACGACTGGGTGCGATTGCATGGTCTGCATGGTTACCGTCTTTATCAAGTGGTAGTGCAGAAGTATTTGCATGGCAAATCCGCAAGCCGATGATTGTTGTGAATACGCTCATCTTGTTTGTAATCAGTGCTTTGTTTTCGCCAGCGTTGTTAGTTTCACCGTTGATACTGTTTATATGGTGGTGTTTCTTACGCTATCGTCTTGGTGGTATGACTGGAGATTGTCTGGGTGCAGGCATTGAAATCACTGAAACTATCCTGTTGTTGACCACACTATGTATGCCAATTGTATTCAAGCCATGGACTTTAACGTGAGCGATAATCCCGCTGCCACCAATGTCACTCGCTCGCAACAAGAAGCCAGTAACTGGTTTAATCTGCCCTGCTCATCGCGAAAACGTCGCGCAATAAGGTTGTCTGGAACAATACCCCAACCCACTTCATTGCTCACCAATACAATCTCTGCTTGTAATGTCGGCAAACATTCGAGCAATAACTTGCGCTCGCTTTGCCACGCATCATCATCAAACTCGGGTGTATCGGCAAGGCCGGTACAGAGTACATTGCTTAACCACAGTGTTATGCAATCAACCACAATAAAAGCATTGTGCTTATCCAGTTTCAATAATGTAGTAGCAAGCTGCGTTGGTGCTTCTACTGTTTGCCAGTTTTCAGGACGTTCGCTGCGGTGTCGCGAAATACGCGTCTGCATTTCTGCATCGGTGACCTGTGCCGTTGCAACAAATACAACATTCCTTCCGCTATCATGCGCGCGCTGCAATGCCAGCGAACTTTTGCCGGAACGAGCGCCACCTAAAATCAATTCACGCACAATCATTCAACCTTGGAAATAATTGGATACATATCATGGGCAATCGCTTAAGCAAAATCTATACACGAACAGGTGATAATGGCACCACCGGATTGGGTGATGGGACACGCGTCGCCAAAGATGACATACGCATTGAAGCTTTTGGCACCGTCGATGAAGCCAACAGTATCATCGGCATGATACTCGCCGTTAAAAATATCCCCGATGATATTCGTGCCTGCCTGATTGAAGTACAACATGAAATGTTTGATCTTGGCGGCGAACTCGCCACACCTGGTTATCGCGCCATTCAACAACAACATGTAGATCGTCTTGAACATGCATTGGATGAATTCAATGACAACTTGCCGCCATTAAAAGAATTTATTCTTCCCGGCGGGGGCCCTGCCGCAGCGGCTTGTCATCTGGCTCGAACCGTTGTACGTCGTGCCGAACGCAATACATGGACATTGGCGAAGCGTGAATCCATACCTGATGAAATTACAAAGTACTTGAATCGCTTATCGGATTTATTGTTTGTGATGTCACGCTTGTTAGCGCGTCACGAAGGCGGTAGCGAAGTGTTGTGGAAGCATGAGAGATGAACATTGCAAAGCTCAAGGAAAATCAACGTGACTGATTGGCGTCTAAGAGGACAGGAAAAATATTTGAAAGGTGTGACCCTTAGTTGGACAAAATATGAAGGTGATCACGATCACTGTTCGTTTTGTTGGCAGAAATTCGCAGTTCAAGATGGAAACTTTATTGAGGGATACACAACCAGTAATCGATATTACTGGGTATGCGCAGGCTGCTGCGAAGACTTTAAAGACAGGTTTGATTGGAAGCTTATTTCATCTCATGAGCAAACGATTTGATCCAAGCATAGCAAGGATGAACAGTATCGAACTTGAGTTTCAGAATGTTGCAATAGGTTCTATGCAACGGTACTTTAGCAACGACGTCGTTAAGTCATTGTACGGTAACGGATGATGGCGGCATGGGAGTCGTAGTTCCACCTCCCAAGAGATTACCGGCGATATCCGATGAAGGCGGCCATCCTGTATACGAGACGCGAACGTCACGATAATCACGAGTCATCGAATAGTTTCCACCGATAGGCTGATAAAATTGTCCGATGCCGAAGTTGTCGATGGCACCTGCGCCATTGGCACGGTTGTACACGTTGGTCAAATGAAAAACCTCTTTGCCATCGTAAAGAATATCGACCTCGCCATCCGCCGTGTTGTCGCTATTGAACTTCACGTAGTAGCCCCACTCATGCCAACTGTTGTCAATGACTGGTGGGACAGACGTCGTCACAATGGTAGGCTTCGCACGGGTGAGAACGGCTCCTCCAGTCAGCATTCCCTGGAAAGTCCATTCCACCGTGGCATCGTTACTACCGCTGATCGAGTCGCCGTAGTAAAGGTTGTAAGCATCACCATAACCTGCGAGGCCGAAGGTGGTGTTGCTTTCAGTACCGCTCTTATTCTGCCCAAAAATCTTGAAGTTTTTTGGACCGTGCGCAGTGCCGCCATTCTGGCGCTCCCACACCTTCACGTAGAGCGTCTCAACATCGCGCTCTGGCAGTGTGTAGTTGATGCCATAGTCATGTTGACTGTCGTATGAAACACGCACGAAGCTCGACGTGCCGTCACTTGTCCATGTTGAATACGAAGTGCCACTGGTATTAGCAAACCAGTTGGAATCAATGCCACTGGTCAATCCACGATATACGATCGGACCACTCGCAGTAACCGCACTCGCCTGTGGCATGGCAAATATGCACAGCGCCATCGTCGACAACCATCGAATCAGTGCGATGTTGAAGATTTTTATGAGATTCATTTAGTGGGGCCTCCATCACTCCAACTGCAGGAGCAAAACTTAACTGTGCTGAAAAAAAACACGTGATCGAATAACACATTTTGAGCAGTACAGATGTAAATCCATACTATGTCGCCCATTCGAACTGTAGAGTCAAACCTAAGGTGTTACTGAATCGTCTTACTTACTACTGTCGACAGTGCACTTTGCGTCCCTCCGGCGGTGGCGGTTACAGCAAAATACCAAGTTCCCTGTGCCAGATTTTGTACGGTGTAGGATGTTGCCGCCGAATCAGTGATAGTGACCGACTGCGACAACGAGCTTGAGTTCGTGCCGTACCAAAGTACGTAACCCGAAAGATTCGTCAAGGTCGAGCCGTCGGTGTTCTGGGTTGGCGCGATCCATTGCACCGTCGCAGTTCCAATCACTGGAGCCGCCGCAACGATGATCGAGAAAGCCGTCAGCGCAGCGCTCGCACTACCATCACTCACGGAAATAATGATGTTTGAATTTGTTCCAACGTCCGTACTGGTCGGAGTGCCACTCAACTGTCCTGTAGTGGTGCTGAAGGTCGCCCAGCTTGGCTTATTCTGAACACTAAAGCTGAGCGTTTTGCCGCTTGGATCACTTGCCGTGGGTGTAAACGAGTAAGCTGTCCCCACTTGCGCATGGGTCGATGGAGTACCGCTGATAGTCGGCGGAATTACTGGCGGTGGTGCAGTCACTTGAATGCTAAAGGAAGGCAACGAGACACTCACCGTGCCATCACTCACACTGATAATAATGTTCGAATAAGCACCGACGTTCGCCGTCGCAGGTGTGCCCATCAGCCGACCTGTCGTGGTGCTGAAAGTCGCCCATGAGGGTTTGTTAGTAATGGAGAACGTCAATGTATTGCCATCGGCGTCAGTGGCGGTTGGTTGAAATGAGTAGGCTGTCCCGGCTTGAATCGATGTGCTCGGCGTGCCGGTAATTTTTGGCGGATTGTTTGTCGGCGGAGCTGGTGGAATAGCTGTAACAGTTATCTGGAACGCCAGGAGTGAAGTAGTAGCTTTACCGTCGCTGACGCTAATCACGATGTTCGAGTACGTGCCGACATCCGCGTTGGCCGGAGTGCCACTCAACTGTCCGGTCGTCGTATTGAAAGATGTCCACGACGGCTGTCCCGATATCGCGAATACCAGAGGGTCTTTATCGGCATCAGCAGCGGAGGGTTGAAACGCGTAATGCGAGCCTGCTTGCACCGATGTCGCGGGAGTGCCCATGATAGTTGGTGGCGAATTCGTTGGCGGTTTAGGTTTTGTCGGAGCCGCCGTCACTTGAATTGAAAATGGCGTGAGCTGCGCGCTGGCCTTGCCATTCGACACACTAATGATAATCGACTGAAAGCTACCTACATCGTTATCAGACGGTGTGCCCGAAAGGCCACCCGAGTTCATATCGAATGTCGCCCATGAGGGTAAGTTCTCGACTGAGAAAGTCAATGCATCGCCGTTGGTGTCGGACACACTTGGCTGAAATGAGTACGGGCTACCAGCGACCGCCGCAGCGTCGGGTGTACCTGTGATGGAAGGAGCGGGAGCATTTTGCTGCGAGGCGCTAGTGGAAGAGCCTAGCGTACCAGAGGACACTGCACCGCCACCATTACAGCCAGCAGCCAAGATAGCCACAGCTGCACAAAAGAAATAACGTGCCAATGGCGCTACGCTGCGTTGTACATAGTTCATTATTCACCTAATGTCTCGAGGCCGACGCCTCAGAGCACTTTTGAAGAAACCAACTCGGGAAGACAAACATCCGATGATGACGACGTGAATTTACTAGTAGAGATGGCCCAACAACACCACTATCTGCCAGAAGTTTGATCGACTTCTCGAGACCGAAAGTTTTATCTGCACCTCACAGTTAAGTCTGCCTTATGCAATCATTAGTAACTGTTTGGTCGCATAAGAAATACTTGCTTGCTTCACGCATTGCAATCGTCGCGGGGCGACGACAATGATTTTAAGTAAAATGATTTCTCATCGCAGTGAGCCCGTTGGTCCAGCTTATATCTACATTATTTTGCGTCGCGCCTCATCGAGCACATGACACATTTCTTCTGTTCCTTGCACTAATCTCGGCGCTGCACGATTGATTGTATCTGGTGCGATTGCATACACATGCTGGTCATGCACTGCGCGTAGTTGGGACCATTGTGCCCAATCATGATTGATCTCCTGAGAGGTGCCGTCGGTGGTGACAATCACTTGTGGATTCTTTTTTAAGACCGCTTCAACATCAATCACAGGTGCAAGTTGATTCAACTCCGCAAACACATTATCACCACCACATAGATCAACCACTTCGCTGATAATCTGTTGACCGTTAACCGTGTAAAGCGGTTGACGATTCACCTCAATAAATACCTGCAAACGTGCTTTATGAGAATATTGTTCTCGTAATACATGCATCTTGTTTTCAAAGTCTGTCGCAACTTGCGCAGCAGTCTCTTCGGTGCCGGCAAGCTCTCCTATTTGTTTAAGCGACTGACCCACTTCAGTGACTCGTTGTGCGTCGATGGCTTGCACTGGCAGTCCCAATGCTTTCACTTGTTCGAGCACAGATGGTGGCGTGCCGGATGGCCATACCAGAATAAGGTCGGGTTTGAGTGATAGCAAACGTTCCATGTCGACTCGCAATGCATCTCCTACATGCGGCAGCAATTTTGCGGATTCAGGATAATCCGAATAATCAACAACTCCTACGAGATATTGACCCGCCCCTGCCGCATAAACCAACTCGGTAATATTGGGTGCCAATGAGACGATGCGATGGGCGGCAATACGATGTGCGACGATACGAGGAGCAATGACTCGCGAGCTTTGTTGTACGCCTTCTTGACGTGAAGCAGAACCACACGCATTGATAAAACCACATAGACACAACAACGCAATTTTTGACTTACTCATAATCACTGCCACGCTTTGATCATGGCATGCAATCGTGACCAATCGAATGCGTCACCCGGATCAGTCTTGCGGCCTGGCGCCACATCACTATGTCCCACTACTCGCTCCGATGACAAGGTCGGATAGGCATTGCACAAGGAAATAATCAACTTTGCCAACACTTGATATTGCATGATTTCATAGGCAGCATCGTCAACACCTTCAAGCTCAATACCAATCGAAAAATCATTGCAACGTTCACGGCCCTGATAACTTGATACACCCGCATGCCATGCACGCAAATAAAACGGCACATACTGAACCACTTCGCCATCGCGACGAATAAGTACATGCGAAGAAACCTTCATCCCTTCAATCTGTTTGAAGTAAGGATGCTGATCAACAACCAATTGATTTGTGAATAATTGATCAATCCACCCTCCTCCATATTCACCGGGCGGTAAACTGATCCCGTGAACAATAATCAAATCAGGCTGAACCCCCAGCGGCCTTGCATCAGTATTGGGAGATGAAACATGACGCGCCTCAAGTAACAGCCCGCTGTTGACATTGATGGTATAAGCATGGGTATAAAGATCGAGTACACTCATGGCATGATGATGCCACGGCAATAAATTTTTTGGCACAATTCGGCATTCAATTTTCTGCGGTTAACTGTGAATATTTCAACGCAATCTGATTTGATCGCACGCGACTTGGCGCATGTGTGGCATCCGTGCACGCAAATGCGCGATCACGATCCTGCCAATCCTGCCATGCCCATGATACCGATTCGTCGTGGCAACGGGGTATGGCTGGAAGACTTCAATGGCAAACGTTATCTCGACAGCATCAGTTCATGGTGGACGAATTTATTTGGGCATGCCAATCCGCGCATTGGTGCTGCAATAAAATCACAATTGGACCAACTTGAACACGTGATGCTTGCTGGCTTTACGCATGAGCCCGCCATTAAATTATCCGAACAATTGACCAAGCTTGCGCCCGCTGGATTGACGCGTTGCTTTTATGCCGAGAACGGCTCTGCTGCTATTGAGATCGCAGCGAAGATGAGTTTTCATTTCTGGCAGAATGTCGATAAACGCAACAAGCGCCGTTTCATCACGCTTACCAACAGTTATCATGGTGAAACCCTGGGTGCATTGGCACTTGGTAACGTCGAACTTTACAAGCAAATTTATCAGCCATTGTTGATGGATGTAATCTCCGCTCCTTCTCCTGATTGTTTTAATCGCGAAGTGGGTGAAACTGAAGCGGCCTATTCACACCGTATGATCGAGCCCATGCGTACCTTGTTGCAACAGCATGCAGATGAAGTCTGCGCAGTGATTGTTGAACCATTAGTGCAATGTGCCGGCAACATGCGCATGTACCATCCGATATATTTAAAATTATTGCGTCAAGCCTGTGATGAATTTGGCGTACATCTCATCGCGGACGAGATCGCCGTTGGCTTCGGTCGCACCGGAACCTTGTTTGCATGCGAACAAGCGAGCATTCGTCCAGACTTCATGTGCCTTTCAAAAGGATTGACGGGTGGTTTTCTGCCATTATCAGCAGTACTGACAACAGAGCAGATTTACGCGGCGTTTTACGCTGAATACACCAGTCTGCGCGCTTTTCTGCATTCGCATAGTTACACTGGCAATCCACTGGCCTGCACTGCCGCATTGGCAACCTTGGATATTTTTGCAACCGAACCCGTTATTGCGAACAACCAAATTCTCAGCGAGCATCTACGCAAACGCACGGAGTCACTCAAGGACCATTTACATGTCGTGGATGTTCGTCAACATGGCATGATCTGCGCCATTGAATTGATCAAGAACAAAGCGACAGGTGAACAATATGATTGGCATGAGCGTCGTGGCTTGCGCATTTATCAATATGGCATGCAGCATGGCGTACTATTGCGGCCCATCGGCAACGTGGTTTACTTCATGCCACCTTATGTGATTACAATCGACGAGATTAACTTGATGGTTGACACTGCAGTACAAGGCATAAATCACGCAACATGCGAGTAACCCGCGTTCATGTTCCGGAACCATTGGTTGAAGGCGCCGCTGTCGTGGTGCCGCCGAGTGTTGCCTATCACTTGACGCGTGTGCTGCGTATGCGATTGGGTGCACTTATCATTGTGTTTGACGGTACGGGCAACGAACACTACGCTGAAATCAGTAGCGTTAATGGCGAGCAAGTGTCAGTTAAAATTGCCGAGCCCATACGCGGCACGACTGAATCACCACTGCATATTACCTTGGTACAAGGCATTTCACGCAGCGAGCGCATGGACTGGACATTGCAAAAAGCAACTGAACTTGGTGTTCATGCCATTGTACCTGTGATCACGGCTCGCAGTGTGGTACGACTTGATGATCGTCAAGCCAATAAAAAATTGGAACATTGGCAGGCAGTGGTCGTGGGTGCATGTGAACAAAGTGGTCGTCGCGTTATTCCTATCGTGCATACACCGCTGCGATTGCACGACTATTTGGTACAAAGCAATTCCGATGATATGCGTCTGGTGTTGGATCCAACTGCACCCATTGCACTGACTGGTTTGCAACGTCCACCAAAAACTATTCAATTATTGATTGGTCCAGAAGGTGGTCTGGATGATGATGAACTGCAACGCGCCGTTGGCTCTGGCTTTACTGCAGTACGACTAGGTCCACGTATTTTACGCACTGAAACCGCATCCGTTGTTGCGTTGTCGGTGTTGCAAGCGTTATGGGGAGATTTGCAGTAGCCATTACTCTAGAACATTCTAGAATCAACCTATAAAAACATATTGCGATGGCTAAGTGTGTGTAATGCCGCTAATCATCTTTTCCAGTGTTTCGAAATCAGGAATCAAAGGTGATTCATTGATCATACGCACCTGGCATAGAATCGGTTGTTGGCCGAAAGACGGCTGATTGGAATCGCGCTTGACCAAATCAGGACTCAAACGCACCAACTGCGGAAAACCTTGCGTTACCATGCCGAAGTAACCACTATCGACTTTACCGGTCAATCCAACACAAACCACGATGCGTGAACGTGCTCCAGTGGTTGGAATTTCTTTACCACATGCCGCCTCAAAAGAAATTACGGGTATGACACGCTCACTCCATTCAATCGTTCCCAAATACCACTTAGGTGTATTGGGCACCACATCGGGTTGATGCCATGCAACCACTTCTGCAATGCAAGTACGTGGCAGAATTAATTGCATCTCCGCGAGTGGCACCATCAAGCTGTACAATTCATCACTGACTACTGCATTCATATCAATTCATCCTTTTACGACCGCGCATCAATGACTCCATCGCGTCCAGCAATTGATTATCTTGATACGGCTTGCCAAGATAATCATTGACTCCAACTTCAATTGCACGAGAGCGATGTTTCTCGCCAACACGCGAAGTAATCATGATGATGGGAACATGCTTCAATCGCGCATCACCGCGCACATGCGAAGCAAGTTCATAGCCATCCATACGCGGCATTTCAACATCAAGCAAAATGATATCGGGTACATGTTCCTGCATGACTTCCCATGCATCAACGCCATCTTTCGCGGCAATAACACGCATACCATTGCGTTCCAATAACCGTTGCGTAACACGACGCACAGTGATGGAATCATCCACTACCAGCACCAAGGCGCGACGGTCTTCGCCGCGTTCAATCATATTGCTTTCTTCATTACGGCCGCGCCATTCAGAACGCACCAGCGCACCCATGTCAAGAATGATGACAACGCGACCATCACCAAGAATCGCAGCACCGGAAATGCCGCGAATAGCAGCTACCTGCGGTCCCACTGCTTTGACCACGATTTCACGATTACCCAACATCTCGTCAACCAACAAGGCGGTGGAATGTTCGCCGGCCTTCACCAACACCAAAGGTACCAGCTCATCGCCTTCGGGTAATTGCGAAGGTCCCGCATCAATGAAGTTACCCAGATGTTGAAATTTGTATATCTGCCCACCGTAATTGAATGTGGAGGTTCGCTCACGCAAATGTGTTTCCACTTCAGAACGATTCAAGCGCACCACACCTTCGATCGATGGCAGTGGCAATGCATACAGTTCATTTTCACCCACACGTACCAATAATGATTGACTGACTGCCAACGTGAACGGCAAACGAATGGTAAATTTAACACCTTCGCCAAACTTGGTTTCGGTGAACAATGCACCACCCAGTTTTTTAATTTCATTCACCACTACATCCATACCCACACCGCGACCGGCATGTTGCGTTATGGTCGTAGCCGTACTGAAGCCAGGCTCAAGAATCAACTGCAATGCTTCTTCATCCGTAAGAATGCGATCTTTGGGAATCATGCCCTTCGCTTTAGCTTTTTCACGTACTGCGTTCACATCAATGCCACGCCCATCGTCTTGCAAGGTGATTACCATTTCAGAACCTTCACGATGCAGCTTTACTGAAATGGTGCCGCTTACAGGCTTGCCAGCACGGGTACGTTCTGCGGGTGATTCAATCCCATGCACAACAGAATTGCGCAGCATGTGCTCAAAAGGCGGCAGCATGCGCTCCAATACTTGACGATCAAGTTCACCAGTGGCGCCCGATACATTCAATTCAACTTGCTTGCCTGTTTCGCTGGCAACTTGGCGCACCAATCGTGTTAAACGTTGCGCGTGACGTGAGAACGGCACCATGCGGGTACGCATCAAACCATTTTGCAATTCAGTTACAGCACGTGATTGTTGCAATAATAAATTCTGTGCTTCACGTGTCATACCACCGAGCAAGTTTTCAAGTGATGCAACGTCGCTGACAGATTCAGCCAGTGCGCGCGAGAACTGTTGAATGGTTGAATAACGATCCAGTTCCAATGGATCAAAGTCTGCACGTAGATGTGAATCATCCTGATGCTTGTGCAGTATCTGCGCTTCGGTTTCCAATTCCAGGTTACGTAACTGATCTTTCAAACGCGCGACGGTACGATTCAACTCGGATAGATTGAATTCTACCGATGATATCTGCTGCTCTAGACGAGAACGCAGAATGCTTACCTCACCGGCATTGTTGAGCAAGTCATCGAGTAAATCTGCATCAACGCGCGCAACCTCACCACGTTCCGGCGTCAATTGTTCACGCCCTGGTGGCAATGCGCTGTGCAAAGATGATGGCGGTGTTGCGGCTGCTGTGGGTTCCGGTGCGGGTACTTCATCCGCGGTATCATTGGATTCAAGCACCACTTCAATTTCATCAGCCGCGGAAACTTCTACTCGCGGTACATTTGCTTGCGGTACATTTGGTAATTCAAAATCAATAGTTGATTCAGTGGGCGGTGCAAATACAGAGAGCGGAGCGATTTCTTGCAATTCATTGACATCAAATTCTTCCATCGGTGCAGCACTGAATGAATGCATCACTTCAATGGCTTGAGTTGGCGCAAAGGCCGCAGGATTTAATTGCTCTTCTGGAAGATCAAGATGAATGGAATGTTCAAGATGCTGCTGCATCTGTGGGTGTTGAAGATCATCACCTGCAAATGAGGTGATAAACGGCAGCTCATTTTCTGCAGGCATATTGCGTATCGCCGCAGTCACTGGTGGCGACACGACTGCGGGCGGTTCTTCGCCTTTCGCCAAGGCACGAATGCGCGCAAGCAAATTAGGTGCGCCACTGACATTTTTTCCGTTGCTAACCACTTCACGCATGCGGTGTAATGCATCAAGTCCACTCTGCAACATTTCAAACACGGGTGGCGATGCAGTCACGACGCCATGTTCAAGCATCTCCATGAACGATTCGAGTTCATGACTAAGATCGCTCATACCGCGAATGCCGGCCATGAGCGCGCCACCTTTGATCGTATGTAATGCACGTTTCAATTCATGCGATTGAGCTTGATTGCTACGATCACCACGCCAATTATTAAATGAGCTATCGGCTACTTCCAATAATTCACTGGCCTCTTCGGAAAATATCGCTGCCACCTCTGCATCGAATGCGTCATCTGGCGCAATTGCTACTGCATCCATTTCCGCAGTTGCCGTGGTAATTGATTGGGGATTTTTTGCAGACTCTTTAGACATCGATCGGTTAGGCGAACGCCGTTCCACATTAATATCAGAAACTGTGCTTACCGCAGTTAATGCGGGCGTTGATAACGCTGAAGGTTGCGACACTATCGGTGCAATCTGAACTGCCGCAGACGACTCGGGCGCTGAGAAAGTTTGTGGCCTTAATACTGGCAAGGAGGCTTCTAATGCAGCGACATCAAGATTCGTGTTCCACTCAGAAGAGTCGAGCACAATATGTGTATGCGTACCGGTGTGGAAATCATCCGCCACATATGCGGGCAATGCAGCATTGCGTGCGGTGTCTGCTGTAGTTAGATTATTGTGCTTTGTTTCAGAATGCACGTATTCGGACATGGCATCAAAAGCAGGTCCCTTGCGTAATATGGTTTCAATGGGTGATTCAACCAGTTGCTGCAAATCATCCACAGTCAAACTAACCCAGTCTTCTTCACTGTCACCATTATTTGAATGAGCAAGCACATCATTTTCGGTGATGGTCTCCGAACTCCGCAGAAGAGCTTCATTATTTTCCGAGGTATCAATCATAGTATAGTGATTGGTTGCCGCGTTTCGTTGTGATTCGGCGAGTAACCCAAGATGCGCGCCAGTTGCACTTGATGTGTTCATCACACTGCTTGAATCAATCGATATTTCGCGTTGAGTCAATTCACTATCCAATTGTTGTTCAAGCGACTGAATGCGCATCACAATACTGTTCTGCGATTTAAAAAATGTCGAGTCTTCGTTTACATGAGCGAGAATATTATAAATCGCTGATACGGCGTCACTCAACGCTTCCAGTCCTGCTTCAGGCAAAGGTACGGCATTGTCGTATAACTTGCGAATGTAATGATTGAGTGGCTCTGCAATCTTGATGCTTTGACGTACTACGGCGGTTTTAGAAGCGCCGCTAATAGTATGACATGCGCGATGTAATGCCTCAGTCACGGTATAAGGAGGATGCAAGATCGCACAGTCGTTGATGTAATTACGAATGGCGGCAAGATGGCCCGCGACTTCCTTGGAAAAAATTTCATGTAACGTTGGATCAATCGGCGGGTCGATCGTTGCAACGCGATTCGCTGATACTGCCGAGGTCGTTGCTGATCCTGCAGGTTTAACTGATGCAGGTTTGGATGAAGGCTCTGATACTTTCAACGCCGGAACGATGCCGGTGTCACCGGTATTGCTACGCTTAGCTTGATCACGCGTGCCAGCGAAAGTATAAGCCCATGCGACCAGCGCACCAATGTTTGCCTGTGGTACGCGTCCACTTTCAAGTTGTTCAATTAATTGAGGCAAGGCCGCGACCGCTTGACGCAACAGCTCAACCATTTCTGGCGTGCGATCCAAAGTCTTACTAATAATGCGATTCATCATGTTTTCCATTGACCATGAGAATTCGCCAATCAACTGTGCGCCCACTAGTCGTCCGCTACCCTTTAAAGTATGGAAAGAGCGACGCATCTGTGTCAGTGCATCAACGTCCTGAGGGTTATCATCCCAACGTGGCAACATCAGTTGTAACTTTAAAAGTTCTTCGCGCGCCTCCTCGATGAATAATTCCAAAAACTCGGGATTCGATTTATCTTCTGGACGCACCAGTACCGGTGGCAAATTCACCATGGTGGCCGCATGATCACTCAATGCGACTTTCGACTCCGTGAGCACTGGCAGTGGCTTATCACGAATAACTTGGGTTGGCTCTGCTTTGGAAGATTCAACTACGCGCGTTGAAGAATGTGCAGTATTCGCCACGGTGGGCTCAATGGCCGTCGCGCTCATGATGTTAGTGAGATTCTGTGGAATACGGTACATGCCGGTTCCACCATTGCTCATGTCATCGAGTACTTGCAAACAACCTTCAGCATTGTCGAGCATATACCATGGATCATTACGGCCAGCTTGCAAAGTCTCAAGATAGTATTCAACTGCGACGATCGCATCTGCAAGACGATCCATTTTTTCTGGTATGCGCGGCAATATTTCTGGTCGTGCGTAACGTTCCAATGCATTACGAATGCGTTCGGTAATTTCCACTGCGCGATTTTTTCCCAACATCAACAAGCCTGCATTGATACCCCGTATCAAATGCGGAATTTGATCCAGCGTCTGCGATTCGCCAGGGTGTTCCAATGCCAGTGCAATGGACTCTTTAATGCGCGCCATGTTGACAATACATTCACGCAGTACCGCTTCGGATACTTGACGGAACTCGATATCTTTATCAGATTTGTCAGTGCTGTCTGTCTTGTCGGCTTTGCCTTCGTCGCTATCGCTTTCGTCAGGCATGATCAAGCTAACTAATTGCGAATCCAACCCGTCTTCAACGCTAATCAAAGTTGCAGCCATCGCCATCAAGGTCGAATCATCGGCTGTGGCGTTGGATTGCAACAGGTTTTGCAACAACGCGGTTTGTTGTTGCACTTGTTCGCGCAAGTTGCCTAAACCCAGCACACCTAAGGTGTCACCAATTTTTTTCAGTAACTCCAATTGCGGCGCAAGTTCATCTAATTCCAAGCCACCTTTGCGCACAAAAATATCCAATGCATCTTTCACTCGTGCTAGATCTTCTTTGATTGCGCTTGCAACCGTCTTCATGAGCTTGACGGAAGGTGCCGACAGACTTTGTCTTGCCGCTTCTACTTGTGCATCAATTGGTAACAAATCATTCAAACGGAAAGATGACCGCACCGCTGCTACTCGTGGACCATCACTCGCTGCACGTGCAACGTAGTACAATAAATTATTCAAGAGATCGAGAGGTGGTTTTTCGCAATACTGTTGTTCACCATCGGTATAGAGTCGCTTCATTTCACGATCAGCTTGACCAAGCAAACGTTTGACCGATGCCGTGCTATCCAAGCCGCCTTCACGCAATGCTTCAAGCACTGCACCAACCACCCACCACAGTTGAAATACCGGCTGTGTCACTGCAACTTGTTCAAGTTTTTCTGCAGCACGCGCGAGAATTTCCAGATTCTGATCGATGCGCTCACCTTTTATCCAACCAAGCAATCCCAATTGAAAACGGGTGCGCATCTTGCGTGCCCATTGAGTTGCATTGGCGTGTGGTTCACCCGCAGCGGGTGCCTGTGGATTGGCTTGTTGGTCGGAACTAAGATTCAACAGCAATAAAGTCCCTTCGGACAACAATGGATTGCCACGCACCGCACGCAAGTCATTCAGCAACGGTAATAACACCAGCGCCATATCGCGCCCGCCACCCAGTACCCGATCGAGATAAGTAGGCAGCTGCACCATAGAACGCATCAAGGCATCGAGTCCTTCCGGTAGATGTCGCTTGCGACCAATATGATCGATCAAGTACTGCGTCAGTTGCTCCATCTCTTCAACCAACAATGCAGCACCAAACACTTCAACCAGACGCAACGCACCGCGCACCAAACGCAGATGTTCGCGACACGTCTGCAATAGCGCGGTATTTTCTTGTTGCTCGCCAAATAGCTCCAAGGCCATGCGCGCTTCGTTCAATTCATTGTTAACTTCACGCGCAACCACATGCAGGGTTTGCGTTGTAACTTCACTCATCGTGAATGCTCCCCGTTATCATCGTGGTCATCGCCCCACTCCACTTACTTTCTTATTATTGTCGACCGCTTTTACATCGGTGGGCTTGGTACGAGTGTCTACCACTTCAACTACATCTTCAGAACGGGTCACTGGAACATTAGTCATGTCTGATAAACGGAATCCAGCGACCGACTTGCGCAACGAACCCGATAGCTGCGCCAACTTGCCAATTGAGTTGGATGTCGCTGCACTGTTGTCTGCAGTCTGCGAACTGATTTCACGCAGCACTTGCATGTTTTGTGAAATGTTTTGTGCCGCCTGTGCTTGCTGTCGCGCACTGGCAGAAATGTTCTGCACCAACGATGCAATCTGATTGGAGACTTGCTCGATCTCTTGCAATGCTGAACCGGCATTTTCTGCGAGTAACGCGCCACCGACTACATCAGTAGTACTGCGTTCCATTGACACTACGGCCTCGTTGGTATCAGCTTGAATGGTGCGCACCAAGCCTTCAATCTGCTTGGTTGCTTGACCTGCGCGTTCCGCAAGACGCTGCACTTCATCTGCAACGACCGCAAAGCCACGTCCCGCTTCACCTGCCATTGACGCTTGAATTGAAGCATTCAATGCAAGGATATTGGTTTGCTCCGCAAGATCATTAATCAGCTCAACAATGTTGCCAATTTCCTGCGAGCTTTCGCCTAATCGTTTAATACGTTTGGATGTTTCTTGAATCGTTTCACGAATAGTGTTCATGCCATCAATGGTACGACGCACGGCATCGTTACCCTTATGAGCAATATCAACCGAGTGTCGTGCCACGTCAGAAGAGCGTTCCGCGTTACCAGACACTTCTTCGGTTGTTGCTGCCATTGCTGCTGCTGACTCTGAAGCTGCAGTAACTTGTTTGGCTTGCTGCACCGAAGCTTTAGCGAGATGGCCCGAAGATGCGAGTGCTTTACGCGCCGATCCATCCAATGAGATAGCAGTGAGATTAATGGTGGTCACTAGATCGCGCAATGCTTCCACTGCGGTGTTAAAGGAGTCCGCGATGGCACCGGTGAAATCTTCTGTTACCGTGGCACGTACCGTTAAGTCGCCATCAGCGAGATTGGAAATTTCGTCCAGCAACCGCAGAATGGCTTCTTGATTGCGCTCGTGTTGCGCGCGTTGTTTGTCTGCCTGCTTCCACAGATCGGCCGTTGTAATGTGCACGATCAATATGATCAATGCACTGCCTCCTGCGATCGCGAGTAGCAACAATGCTAACGGTTTGTCGCCATACAATCCAAGCAATGGTGCCATGGCACCAACGATGGCAGCCAGCGTTATGCAGAGCAGCAAGGGTAATAATCGCAGCGCTTTAATCTTTCCTAACATTAGTTACACTGCTAGTTTGCAGCTCCTGTCAAAAACTCTTCGCTTTCCAGCAAACCACGCAATCCAAATACTGGACATACTTCATTGCTACGACGAAATGCGCCCGCCAAATATCGATCGCATTGCAAAATTGTGGTGGGAATTTGCGCATTGAACTCGCTGTCGGTGAAACGACGAAAACCCATCACTTCATCCACTAGCAACCCCGCAGGCACTTCGCGATGATTGGCTACCAAAATTCGCGCGGCTCGACCAACGGCTGCTGAACCACCACCCAGAAACGCGCGTAAGTCGATCACGGGCAGCAATTGTCCACGCACATTGGCCATGCCACGAATCCATGAACGCGCACCAGGCACCCGTGTCAAAAACGGCGGCACACTTAATACTTCGCGAGTTTCATCACGTGCAACTAAAAACAATTCACCACCCAGACGAAACGAGACACCGACCCATTCATGCCCTGCATGTGCTTCTGCCGCGTGTCCTGAATGCATTGCACGTGCACGTCGCTCCATTTCGAGCAACAGCTCAAATGGCGTATTAACCATGGTTCGTAAAGCAGCGGCGGAAGTTGTTGTCACGTTAACTGCTCACATCACTCGGCCAACGTCGCCTTGGCTTTGTCCAACAAACGCTGTGCGGAAACAGGTTTGACCAGATAATCAATCGCACCTTGGCGCATGCCCCAAACGCGATCCGACTCTTGATCTTTGGAGGTGACCATCACAATGGGAATGGACTTGGTCGTAGGATCGCTGGATAACTTTCGCGTCGCTTGAAAACCGTTCATGCCGGGCATGACGACATCCATGAAAATCATGTCAGGATGAATCTTGCGGGCAATTTCATACGCCTCCATTCCGTCGTGAGCTGATGCAATCTCATAACCATGCTTTTCCAGCGTGGTCTTCATTGCATGTACCTCGGTAGGCGAATCATCGACAATCAAAATCAGCGCCATATATACCTCAACGCGCCAAGTGACCGACGTGGGCATCGATGGCGCTGAGCAATTCGTCCTTTGTGAACGGCTTGGTCAGATAATGTTCCGAGCCCACAATACGTCCTCTTGCGCGATCGAATAGGCCATCTTTGCTCGACAACATGATTACCGGAATCGATTTGAACACCTTGTTGTGTTTGATCAATGAGCAGGTCTGATAACCGTCCAAACGCGGCATCATAATGTCGACAAACACAATGTCTGGCTGATGATCAGCAATCTTGGAAAGTGCGTCAAAACCATCCACTGCGGTAAACACCTCGCAGCCCTCTTTGGCCAGCAGTGTTTCCGCCGTACGTCGAATGGTCTTACTGTCATCGATCACCAGTACTTTCAAACCGGATAATCGTAGAGTTTCTGCTACTGCCCCGTTCATCATTGAATACCTCAACACTGGCCAGGCGTCACCACTGGGTGACGCAATAAATTCATGCTGTACAGCGGTCAGTTTTTAACATATTGATATGCCCCATGACATCGGCCGCTTGCGTATAGTATGAGGCACGTCACGACTTGCACTGCGGCACAGTGCGCAGAACAGGTTATGACTCATTTCACAAGCGTGATGCAGTTCAAATTGTCCGATTTGGATAACTTGAGACACTACACCCCTTAAGATCGTCAGAGAAATTGTAATGACCAAACGCAGAGTACGAGTTGCCGTATTGATGGATCCAATCGAAAGGATCAAACCCAATAAGGATTCGAGTCTTGCCATGATGTTGGCCGCACAGCGCCATGGTTATGAGCTGTACTATATGGAGCAGCGTGATTTATGGCTGCGCGACGGTGTTGCTTGGGCGCGCATGCATCCGATTGAAGTGCGCGATGATTACGAAGATTGGGCGACACTCGGTGCAGAACGTATCGAGCGCTTAAGCAATATGGATGTCATTCTGATGCGTAAGGATCCGCCGTTTGATACTGAATATATTTACACCACTTACATCCTTGAACGCGCTGAAACCGAAGGTGTGTTAGTCGTCAATCGTCCGCAAGGATTGCGCGATATGAATGAAAAAGTATTTACCGCCTGGTTTCCACAATGTTGCGCACCCACGCTGATCACGCGCGACATGGGCGATATGCATGCCTTCTTGCATGAACATCATCACATTGTCTGCAAACCTTTGCATGGTATGGGTGGACGTTCCATTTTTGTAATCAAGGAAGGCGATAAAAATGCCAATGTCGTGTTCGAGACACTCACCGAATACGGTGCTCACTTCGCGATAGTGCAAAAGTATCTGCCCGAAATTGTTGAAAGCGGTGATTCTCGCATTCTGATCATTGATGGTGAACCTGCGCCTTATGCATTGGCACGCATTCCCTCGCCCACCGACAATCGCGGCAACTTGGCAGCAGGCGCGCATGGAATGGGCCGTGAATTAAACGATCGTGATCGATGGTTGGTGAGTGAAATAGGTCCTGTGCTGCGTGATCGCGGTATGTTGTTTGTTGGCCTCGATGTCATCGGCGGCTATGTAACTGAAATCAACGTCACTAGCCCGACCGGAGTTCGCGAATTGGATAAACAATTCAAATGTGATATCGCCAATTTATTGATGAATGCAATTGAAAAACGCTTGCTAGCAAAAATGAAGCTTAATCATTAGCAGACAAGACATGCATGCTATTGCGGCTTAAATATGAGATACGTAATAGCATTCCTCTGTCTGATTTGTTTTGTACTGTCTAGCTGTCATTCTCAACGTCGCTTTGATACTAGTTTTATCGCGATGGGAACGCGCGTTGATCTAAGCGTCATGAGTGATGATAGCGCACAGGCAGCACAGGCCACGATGAGTGTTGAACAATCTTTATTGCAGTGGAGCAAAGACTGGTATCCGTGGGGCGCAACGCCAGGGGAACTGAAGAACCTCAACGCCACATTCGCACAAGGACGCAAACTGAAAGTGTCTATGCAATTGCGTGATTTGTTGCAACTGTCAAAACAGTTGTCTATTAAAAGTGAAGGCTATTTTGATCCAGCTGTTGCGCCGATGATGCGCGCGTGGGGACTGAATGATATGAGTCATACACAAACTACATCGCCTGATGAGGAAGCATTGCATGCATGGAAACATAATCACCCCACCATAAAAGATGTGATTACTGAAGCAAATCAAATTTCCAGCACACGCAGTGACATTCAATTGGATCTTGGCGCCATTGCTAAGGGATATGCGATTGATCTTTGCATGCAATTGCTGAAGCAACGTAATATCAATTCGGCCGCCATCAATCTAGGCGGGCAGGTACGAATAATGGGTGAGATGGATAAAGTTATTCGTGAAGTGCATATTCGCGACCCGCGTATGAATGCATCGATGGCGACTTTAATATTAAACTCAGGTGAAAGTATTTCCACTTCCGGTGACTACGAACGTTACCGGATGCAAGCTCAACAACGCATTCATCATATATTAGATCCACACACTGGAGCACCAGTAGCGGATACTCAAGCAGTTACGGTGATCGCGGATAACGCAACGCTAGCCGATGTCGCATCCACTGCCATCATGGCTGCGGGCGCGGAACACTGGCAATATATCGCCCAACAATTAGGTATCTCGCAAGTATTGCGCGTTGATGCTACTGGCGAAATTCAAATCACGACGGCAATGCATAAACGCCTGCATTGGGAAGCAAGTGCTTTGCAATCATATTCATTAGTACAGATCCATTAATCATGGCCATTCAAAATCGACCTTTACGTGACGCGGCTGCAATCGAAGCACAATCAGTCTTTACGCCAGGCTACACCGCAAAGAACAGCAAGGATCGGTTAGTAA
>JAICKZ010000242.1 GCA_025927665.1 Steroidobacteraceae bacterium
GGATATAGGGTAGTTCAAGAGTCACCTACTCATTGGGTGAAGAGAAATCTTCAAATTAACAATAGCGATTACGTTGCTGCATCTTTGTTGATTGTAAGCGCTTGTTGTATGTGGCGTTGATATCGAATTTAAATAAGTCAAATCAATTAAATATAGTCAATAAAACAGATAGTACAATTTATTGACAGTATTAATTAATTACCATACAATTAAAGCATGACAAAGCAGCCTCTTTGGTTCGATGAAATTTCAATGCCGGTTTTGCTCCGGCATGCACGCACCACTTATGGTTCCGCGATGCGCACAGCCTTGACTGAAGCAGGATACGACGATATTCCAAAGAATGGCCTTTACGTGCTTGGTGGACTGGCACTTCAAACTCGAATTCATCCACTTAGTAAGCTTATTGAAGATTTGAAACTCTCCAAGCAAGCCGCAGGTCAATTGGTTGATACGTTGGTAGAACGCGGGTATTTGGAACGAGATGTAGACAAGCAAGATCGTCGCAAACTTACGATTGGGCTTACTCGGCGCGGGCAAGCCGCTGCAAAAGTACAAGCTGCTGCACGTGCGAAGGTGGATGCCAAGTTGCTTGCTCGGGTCGGAGCAAAAGATATTGAGCATACACACCGAACACTTGCGGCATTGATTGATATTGGTCACGAACTGGGTGCATAACGTCTCAACTTCGCGCCATCGACTTGGAACGCACCGCCTATTTCTTTAGAACTATTTAATGACAAAGAGGTTATCGTGAAAATACACAACGCGCGTGAAGCGCTTCAAGTTCACGATTCGGACATTACCGAGTCGCGTTTCTTCAATTCTAAACTCGCGGTATCCACTTTTGATGATGTCGATTTAAAACAGGCAACCTTCTCTAACGTCAACCTCAGCCGCACGGAGTTTATCGATGTCAATCTAACGAACGTATCGATCAACGACGCAAATCTCACTGGCATGAAGATTAATGGCGTGCTGGTCTCCGACTTGTTTCATGCCTATCAGAATCGTGGCCGTGTCGGTGCAGTCTTGTTTGCGCGGGATCTTTTGCTGATGCAAAAATTCTATCAAGATATTTTGAAGCTTGACGTTGAACATGCAGAGAATGACTACGTGGTGCTGAGGTCTTCTGCATTACAGCTTGTCATCCATACGATATCAGAAGATGAACAACCCCAACTGAAGATGGAACATTTATCGCGACTTAGGGTTAATGCCCCTATCAAGCTGGTCTTTGAAGTCAACAACATTGCCGAGATCCGATCGATCGCATCTATACATGGTGGCGAAGTGTTCTCAGCAGAACGTGAATGGCAATTCCAAGCTTATCGCGTGTGTGACGGCTGCGATCCCGAGGGCAATGTAGTGCAGTTCCGTCAAATCAACTAACTTGCTTGTTTCATCAACGTGTCATGTAGCTATTACATATAGTGAATAGGTGGTATGCAATGCGTCCTGGAATCGTCATTCTCTGTCTTTGGATTGGTTGGGTCATTTCTTGGATCGCAGCGGCGTGGTGGAGTAACGATACTGAGAATCGCCCGCCACTCCAGCAAGTGATCGGTTATCGAATTGTGAATAGCATTGGTGTCTTGATCATGTTTATACCCGCGCATGGATACGAAGGTGCATTGCGGTTATGGCACATAGGTTGGGACGGTGGTTGGTTGTGTGCGGCACTGGTTGCTGCTGGAATAGCAATCGCTTGGTGGGCACGATTGCACTTGGGTCGCATGTGGTCGGCAAACGTTACGCAAAAAACTAATCATGAAATTATAGATTCGGGTCCATATGCTTTTGTTCGGCATCCAATTTACACGGGACTATTGTTGTCACTGCTTGCAACCACCGCAGCGAAAGGTACCTTGATTGGAATTGTCGGTTTTATAATTGTGCTGATTGGCATTTATATGAAAGCGCGATTGGAAGAACGTTGGCTTGCGCAATCGCTGAATACGGACGCTTACGATAATTATCGAAGACGCGTACCGATGTTGGTACCGTTTCGATTATTAAGTGGTGACAAAAATAAATTGTGACAGACATCATTTCTATTGGAGTAGCGAGGCATCATGAATTCGCAGTCATGATGCTGATACGCTTGCGGGCACAAACAAAATCAAATGCCGAGCAGCGTTCGCCATCTCAGTAAAGTATTGAACTATAACCTCTATAAAACGTTTCGCTCAAACGCGGTGATTGATGCGTTCCATCCAATGGCGAATATTGCGTATATTGACAGCGTAACTTTCGTCGTCGTTCCAGTACTGCATCCATTCCTTAAGGTTCGGAATTGCGGTGACTACATTTCCGTCTTGAGCATCGCGTAACTGTTGCAAGCAATCGGTAAAACTGCGTTGCGTGGGACTATTTTCATGGTCGGGGGTTTGCATCTTTAGCCTCGAATTTTATCTTTAAGTTCGAAGTAAGCATGCATCGTCAATGTGAAGTTATTGTGAAACTCTGGCTGATATTTCCTCAAAGTGATCGGTAGGATGTTCTTGAATTGATTATACCCGTCATAATTTCATTCAATCCGATTCCAGATACGTATAGCCATTCAGTTCCGATTCATAGAAACGTTTCAATGCTTGGCTTTCGCTCAAGCTCATGCGTTGTTCACGCACTGCACGTTCACAATCACGTGCAAGTTTCGGATACAGTTCATCCACTCGATATTGCATATAGGCCAATACTTCGCTAGCAGTATCACCCTTGACAACTTCTTCAATCCACCAGCCGCCTTCGTCATGCAAGCGAATGTGAATGACGTGAGTATCGCCAAACAAATTGTGCAAATCGCCCAACGTTTCTTGATAAGCACCCACCAAGAAGGTTGCAATAAAATATTCTTCGCCGTTATTTAATTCATGTAACTCTAATATGTGCTTGTCGCCACGCGCGCTGACGAAATCATCAATCTTGCCATCGGAATCACAAGTAATGTCTGCCAATACGGCATTACGGGTTGGACGTTCATCCAGACGATGAATGGGCATAATGGGAAACAGTTGTCCTATCGCCCAACTATCGGGCAATGATTGGAATAATGAAAAATTGCAGAAGTAAGTGTCAGAAAGAATGGTTTCCAAATTCTCTAGTTCTTCTGGAGTCTTGCCAATCTTGCGACAGATATCGCGAATGCGTGCACAGGTTGCCCAATACCAGCGCTCACTCAGACCGCGATGTTGCAAACTTAAATAGCCGAGCTTGAACATTTGCAACGCTTGTTCACGTGCTTGCAAAGTATCGTGATAACACTCGACCAATTTGCGCTCAGTTACATTTTGATAAGCGTCACGCAAGTCTTGCAGTGGTTGTGGCAAATTTGCGCCATTGCTAATGGCCGCAAGATTATCATCGACGCGAAATTGATCCAGGCGTGAGCAGCCCAGTACATCAAATATCAATACGCTGTGATGTGCCGCAGAAGCACGTCCTGATTCACTGATGATCAAGGGATGTTCAATGCCGCGAGCATTGCAAACACTGGCGATGCGATAGACGACATCGCTGGCGTATTCTTGTAATGAGTAGTTCATCGATGATTCATAATTGCTGCCGCTGCCATCATAGTCCACGGCCAACCCACCGCCGATATCAAGGTACTGCAAATTTGCACCCAATGATTTCAACTCGGCATACACATGCGCCAATTCACCAATCGTTTCCTTTACACGTCGAATGTCATGTAGTTGACTGCCAGGATGACAATGCACCAGTTGCAAACAGTCGAGCATGTTATGTGATTTCAATACTTCTACCAGATCGAGAATTTCACTGACAAACAAGCCAAATTTGGAGCGATCACCGGCAGAGTCGCGCCAGCGACCGGTGCCTTCGGTTGCCAACTTTACGCGCACGCCAATGCGCGGACGCACGCTGTATTTTTCAGCATGCTTCAGTATCAATTGCAGTTCACTGAAATTTTCAACCACGGGAATAATGGTGCGACCCAACTTAGTGGCCAATATCACGGCCTCGATGTAACTATCATCTTTGAAACCATTGCAGATAATCATGCGTTGCGGTGCATCTTCGGTCATCGCCATGACGGCGAGTAATTCTGGTTTCGATCCGGCTTCCAAACCAAAATTAAATTCGGCGCCGTAACGATACATTTCTTCTACCACCAAACGTTGCTGATTTACTTTGATGGGGAAGACTGCGCAGTAATTATTGCGATAATTATTTTCGGTAATGGCTTGCGCAAATACCGCATGCAGTCGTGTCAAGCGATGATGCAGAATATCCGAGAAACGCACCACTACCGGCGTGTTCAGATCGCGGGCTTTCAGTCCTTGCAACACTTCGTACAAATCGATTTCATGAGCAGTAGTGGTATCGGGTCGGACCACCACATGACCTTGCGCGTTGATTCCAAAGTATCCCTTACCCCATGCGCCCACTTGATACAATTCAAGCGCATCATCAATGGACCACGATCCGTTTTGAAGCTTCATGTTATTGACGCCTTGCAAACACAATTAAGATTGCGCGGCATTATATAGTTGATTTGTGTTCGTGCTGCGGCTGTCCAAAAAATCTCTTGCGGAGGTTCTTGCCGCTTAGCAATGAGCGGAGTAACCCATCGCTGTTCAGTTTCCGGTAACAACCGGTCGTGACGAGTCGGTAATCCACTCACTCCAAGAGCCCGCGTATAACTTCGCGCCATGAATGCCGGCAACTTCAAGGGCCAATAAATTATGGCAAGCAGTAACACCCGAGCCACACATAGCAATGGTATGTGCGCCGTTGACGCC